>JAJXUO010000028.1 GCA_021782815.1 Pseudomonadota bacterium | reverse complement strand
GGTGATCATTTCAGGGTGATGTGCGGATGAAAAAGGCCTCTCAGATGGTTCTGAGAGGCCTCTCGCACGCTCGTGATGGATGACTTCAGACTTGCTCATTGCAGCCGCTTTCGGGAAACTGCGCTGCTGCAAAACCATGTGGCCGTTACTGCAAAACCAAGCGGCGCGCTACAATCTTGCAGGAGTCCCCCCATGTCGGAGTCCCCCTCGCCCGCCCTGCTGCCGGAGCATCTCCGCCGTCTGGCCGCCGCCGTTCCCGCCGCCGGGACGGCGGATCTGGAGGCCCGGCTCGAGGCCTTGCACAGCCTGTGCTACCAGGATGGCTGGGTGGCGTCGTTCGATTGGGCGGCCTGGAAGCAGTCGCCCGAGGCCATCTCCCTGCGCGATGACCGGGCGGCGCTGGCGGCCGCCGCTCCCGAGCAGCTTCGCAAGCTGCTGACCACGCTGATGCGCCAGGAGCGTTTCTGCGAGGGCACCCTGGCCGAGGCCGCCGCCAGCGGCCTGCTGGCGGCCATCGGCGCGCGGGCCGGCCGCCTGGCCGCAGGCTGATCCCCGATTTAGCGCGGCGGCAGGGCCGCCAGGAAGCGCTCCATGCTTTCGGCCAGCAGGCGCCGGGTCGGCGCGTCGGTCAGGCGGCCGGCGGCGTCCAGCTTGCGGTCCACGTAGGTTACGGCGATTTCCGGCAGCGGCACCAGCTGGCACAGCATGGAGGCCAGGGTTTCGCGCAGCTGAGCCTGGGCGCGCACGCCGCCCAGGGCGCCGGGGGAATGGGTGGCGAACAGCACCGGCTTGCCGGCGAAGCAACTGGCGAAGGCCGGGCGCGACAGCCAATCCAGGGTGTTTTTCAGCACGCCGGGCAGGCCGTGATTGAATTCCGGCGTCACCAGCAGCACCGCATGGCTGGCGGCGATGCGCGCCCGGGCCGCCGCCACCGCCGCCGGCGGGGGATCGCCGTCCTCATCCTGGTTGTAATGCGGCAGGGCGCCGATATCGAGCGCCTGAAAGGCGGCGCCGGCGGGCAGCAGCGCCGCCAGTTCGCGCAACAGCGCCTGGGCATAGGATCCGGCGCGCAAACTACCGGCCAAACCGGTAACAACAAAACCCTGGGACATGCGCCCCCCTTCAAACAGCGTGAAACACGACACGCCGATCTATAGCCCGATGGGCGCCGCCGCGCTTTCGCGTTTCGCTCAAATGCTTGCGCCTTCAGGGCGCGGTGGTGCTTGCGCCTTCAAGGCGCGGTGGCGGGACCGGATCCGGCTGGGCTCATACCAAGCCGCGATGAGTTTGACTCATCGCGGCGCCGGTTAGGAGCAAGGCGACGCGCGCCTGATGGCGCGAAGCCAAGGGTTTCGGAGAAACCCGCCCGGCGCATGAGGGGGCAGTGATCGGTTCCGATCACTGCAATTTGGTATCAGCTGTGGTGATTGAGCATTTCCAGGAACTGCCAGTTCTGAATCCGCACATGATCCTGAATGCGCTCGGCCGCCCCATTGGCCTCTCCCGTCAGGATCGCCTCCAAAACCCGTTGATGTTCGGCGAACGACTTTTCGATCCTGTTGGGCGAGCGCAGCTGCAGCCGACGGTAAGGATGCAGACGCCGATGCAGCAGGGCGGTCTGTTCCGCCAGGAACTCGTTGTGGCTGGCCGCGTAAATCGCCATGTGGAATTGCTCGTTCAGCCTGTAGTAGCGGTCCGGATCCTTGTCCTTGACGGCGTCCTCGCTGGCCTTATGCGCCTCCAGCAGCTTTTGCCGGTCCTCGTCGGTCGCGTTGAGGGCGGCGCGGCGGGCGCAGATGGCCTCCATCTCCGCCATGACGTCGAACATCTGCGTCAAACGCGCCGGGGAAAATTCCGACACCACGGCGCCACGGCGCGGACGGATCTCGATCAAACCCGCCGCCGACAACTGGATCAAGGCCTCGCGGATCGGTGTGCGCGAAACATTGAAGGTCGACGCCAAATCCACTTCGTCCAGCCGCGTCCCCGGAGCGTAGTGCCCGCTGATGATCCGCTCTTCGATACGATCCCGAAGCTGCTCCGACAGGGTCTGATTGACCAGTTGCTCCAAGGTTTAAGTCCCAATCACTGCAAAAACCAACCCAACTTAAAAGCCCGCCTGGCATCAAACAAGTGTTATCCCAGATAGTCTGCAGCCTTTTCCCGCGCGGCCAGAACGGCGACCGTATCGAAGCGGCTTTCCTGCAACGCCAGAGCCCGGATATCGTCGAAGGCCGCCGTGATCAGGCCGGTCAAGGTATGGCCCGGCGGCATTTCCAGATAAAGACGCGTCCCGGTTTCATAAAGAACGGTGTTGGCGTCATGCCACAGCACCGGATACATGACATTGCGCGCCAGATCGTCGCGGATCGCCTCGGCATCGCGCAACAGACGCCCGCCACGATTGCTCACATAGGGGATGTTCGGCGTCTTGATGGCGATAGCGGCGATCGCTTCGGCCAGGGCATCGCCGACGGAGGTCAACAGCGGGCAATGGGACGGCACGCTGACCGCCATCCGCTCGGCCTTGCGCGCGCCCTCTTTCCGGGCCAGCCCCAAAACCTCGTCCAGGGCTGCGTTCGCGCCCGCCAACACGAATTGCGTCGGGGCGTTGAGATTGGCCAGATAGACGGGAGAGGCATCGCACGACACCGCATCCACCAGAGCGGAGACCTGACGCCGCGTCAGCCCCACCACCGCCGCCAGACCGTAACCGCGGGGATAGGCCTGCTCCATGAGGCTGGCCCGCAGCCGCACCAGGGGGAGCATGTCTTCGTAGGCCAGCGCCCCGGCCACGACGGCGGCGGCGAAGGCGCCGACCGACAAGCCGGCCACGGCCTGGGGCTCGATCCCCCGTGCCTGACAAAAACCGGCCATCGCCGTCGATGCGACCACCGTGGACACTTGCACCGCGATCGTCGATTGCAGGGCCGCCTCGCTGTCCAGCGACATGACATCAAGGCCGAGACACCGGGACGACAGGGCCAAATGCCCCGCGACATCCGGATAAGCCGTCAGCAGATGATGCAGGAAACCGGGGGTTTGCGCCCCCTGGCCGGGAAAAAGAAAGGCGATGCTCATGGCATATCCTCCTGCCAAGGGTCCGTGACCAGCCGCGGGCCGTCGCTGCTGCGCAGAACGATCCGCGCCGCCCCCGAGGCGTATTCCGACAAGGCCACGGCTCCGCCGGGAACGTCCATCTGCGCATCGATCCTGATCGGAAAATCGGAGAGGACGGCGCACAGGCTGGCGGCCAGATCACGGGAAATCGGGGCGGGCGGGCGTAACAGCAGATCAATGTCGCTGGTTTGCGTCAAACAGGGATGCCCACTGGCCAGCTCGAAACCGAGGCTTCCCACCGGCCCCCAGGGCAGCCCGGCGGCCTCCAGGGTCGTCGCCACCGCCTCCAGCAGGGCGAAATGGGGAAACGCCATGGCGCGCGATGTCGTCCGCCAGGCCCGCGCCACGGCCAGGTCCTCGGGAGCCATGCGCCCGACGACGGCGGCACGCGGGATAAAGGCGGCGGCGCGTTGAGCGCGGCCGGCCCCCCGCACGCCGACGGGAATCAAGGGAGGCGCGCTCGCCGCGCGGCGGACAACCACGAACGGCGCCAGGTCGAGAGCCCCCCGCACCCAGGCGGGGGGCTCGTCGCCCATCAGATCCCCGGCCCCCCTCACCCTCAACAGATCGTGAGGGCGGATCGGAGCGGGGCCAAGATCATGACGCCCGTTCATTTCGGCGCCAGCACCATGATGGCGACGGCCAAGGTCACCATCGACAGGACCGACGAGATCACCAGCGTCGAGCCGGCCTCCTCGCTCTTCACGTTATGCGAAGCGCCGAACACCATGCCGAAGAAGCCCGCCGGAATGGCGACCAGCATCACGCTCTGGGCGCCGATCGGATCGGGAATCCCCATCAGACGCACAACGCCGTAGGCCAGCAGCGGCTGAAAAATGTTCTTGATCAGCACACCGAAGACGACGTTGGCATTGAGGCGCAGACGCTGCGACGACAAGATCAGGCCCGTGAGGAACAACGACCCGCCCGCCGTCGCCATGCCGATCAGATTGAAACACCGGTTGGCGATGTCGGGAAGATGGATACCGGACAAAGCCAGAGCCAGGCCGGCCAAGGGGCCCCAGACGATCGGAGCGCCGACGGTATGACTGAGGGCCTGGAAAAAGCGCCTGGCGGCCGATCCTTCGCTTTTGTTGCTGGTGCTGCTCAGAAAGAACAACGTCAGGGGGGAAACCGTGGTCGCGCCGACCGCGATCGCCACGGCCACGCTGAGGGCGCTGGAGGGACCATAAACCGCCCCCAGCAGCGGCAGGCCGACCGAGGCATAGTTGGGCAAAGCCGTGGTCAGGGTCTGCATGGAGGCTTCGCCGATATCCAGACCATAAAGACGACGCTGCATCAGAAAGAAGATAACGTAAAAAACCACCATACTGATGGTCAGCACGCCCATCAGCGGCCCGTTGCCGATAATGACGCTGCGGGGCGTATGGGCGATGGCCGTGAACAACGCCGACGGCAGCGCGAAACGCATGACGAACAGGTTCAGGCTTCGAACGTTCTGATTGTCCACCCGCTTGATGTAACCGGCATAATAGCCCATGCCCATCACAAAGAAGACGGGCGCCAGGGCGTTGATAATCATCATGAACATCGCGCGTTCCTCCTCCATTCCCGTCCGTCCCGAACGGAATGGCCCATGGTCTTTTCAAGAAAATGAATGCCGGCCGTTCCGTCGCCGAGGAGGAACGGCCGGCAACCGCGATTACGCGTCAGGCCATTGCTCGATCAGACGTTTGCGCACCTCGATGGAGGCGTGCCGCACCTTTTTCGCGGCGTCGGATTCGAGACGGATGGACAGATCGCGCCCACCGGCGCGGGTATCGCTGATGGCCGCCACCAGTTCCTTGCGGACCAGGGCGACAGCGTCGGCCCCCAGCGAGTCCGCGGCGACGCCCTTGATCACCTTGTGCAACAGGCCCAGCTTGGCGTAATTGCGGATGTCGTAAGACATCGGCACCACGGTCTCCCCCAAGGCGTCGAGATCCTCGACGGACCGCTTGGTGACACGGGCGGCCGCGGCCTTGCCCATGGCATGCACCATCACCCCCGGATCATCGAGGGCCAGGATGCGGTTGGCCTGATAGCCATGCGCCAGGAATGCCCCCGACATGGCCTTGCCCACCAGCAGGGCGATCACCGGATGTCCCGCCATGCGGGCCGTGGCATAAGCATCCACCGCCGCCGCACAGGCGAGGTAAATGCCGATCAACTCCTCGCGGCGGCCATAGGCCTGACTGGGAACATCGACCACCGCGACGATGGGACGGGGCGTTGCCCCCTTGTCCAGCTCGATGGTTTCGCGGACATATTTGGCCAGGGTCCAGGCCTGTTCCAGCCCGACCTCGCCCTTGCGGGCACGGGGAAAGCGGCTTTCGGGATCAGGAACCACCGCCAGAAAGCGGACGGTTTCATCGCCAAGAACCGCATCGGCCTTCAAGACAGACGCGGGGCCGGACGCCGTCACGCCGTTTTCTCCGCTCAGGGCTTCGAACCATTGGCGGCCACGGACCGAAAGATCAGACTGTTCGGCGCTCATTTCACCTCTCCTTTGCCCCACAGAGCCCGCAGGGCCGCCCCATCCTTGACCTGTTCCGGATCAATGGCGGCCAGCCGCTCCAGGAAGAAATCCACCTGTTCGCTGCGATGCTGAACGGGCCGGCGCGCCTGGAACGCGGCGCGAACCGCATGCGCCACGGCCTCGGCGTCGTCTTCCACCAGATCGTCGATCAGTCCGACGGCGGCACGCTGTTCCCCGCCGATCAGGCTCCAGACCAGACGCTTGTCGCCCGCATCCATCTCGGCGATGCCGGCCTCCTGTTCGATCACTTCCGGGCCGTTCATGCCGAGACGGGCCTGACGGGTCAGAATCAGATGGCTGCACAGAGCCGCCGCCAACGACATGCCGCCGAAGCAGCCCACCAGTCCGGCGATCACCGCCACCACGGGCACATACGGGCGCAGGGCGATGATGGCGGCATGGATCTCGGCGATCACCGCCAGACCCAGATTGGCCTCCTGCAAACGCACCCCGCCGGTTTCCAGCAACAAGACGGGCCGGGTGGGAATGCCCCTTTCGTGGTCGCGCTTCGCCAGTTCAAGGGCGCAGACGATCTTTTGCCCCGCGACCTCGCCCATGCTGCCGCCCTGGAAGGCGCCTTCGATGGCCACGACCACGGCGGGCTTTCCGTCCATGCGGCCATGGATCACCACCACGCCGTCGTCTTCCTGCGGAACAATGTTCTGCATTTCCAGCCAAACGCTGTGCTGACGATCGAAGGGGCCGACCAGTTCCTTGCCGCTCCCCTTGTCCAGCAGGGCATGGGCCCGCTCGCGCGCCGATAATTCGACAAAACTGCGCCGTGCCAGGAAGCGCTGCAGATCAATCGTGACGCTCATTGCCCTTGCTCCTCGACAGCCTGCTGCAAACGCAGCATCACCATCCCCGGGGTTGCCCCGAAGTCGTTGATTTCAATGGAAACGCAGCCCTTGTAGCGCGAGAAGAAGCGGTCCAGAACCTTCCGCCAGATGGGCGCATAGCCATCGACACTGGTCCGGACCCGCACATGCGCGGCGCCATCGGGGGAGGGTTCGAGCAGAATTTCCAGATCGCCCGAACCCACCACGCCGACATGGGCGCGATGCGAAACCCTGGTTTCGCCGGGATAAGTGAAGTTGAGAACATCCATGATCAGGTTACCTCCAGGAACGAGGTTGACTGGATTGCGACGCATGGCGGGCGTCGAGACGATCCAGAAACAAAGTGGCGGCCAGCAAATCCGCCGCTCCCCCCGGCGAAGCGTTGAGGGCGAGCAGATCGCGCTCCAGTGTCTCGAAGCGGGCCTGCCCGGCTGGCGTGGCGATGCCCCCTTGCGCCAGCACCGCAGCGGCGCCGCGGCGCGCGGTCTCGAGCGCCGGCGGCCCGCCGCGATGGAGCAGGCAGGTATCCGTGAGACTGGCCATGATGGACAGCAACGCCTCCACCCGGGCCACCGTCTCGGAGAGACCCCGCCCACGTGCCGACCGCAGCGCCGGAAGGCCAATGTCCACGGCGTGGGGGAAGCCCTCCTCCGCTTCACGACGCGCCCCGCCGGCCCCGTATTTGGCGGCGGCCCGACGACCGTTGCTGAAGATCTGCGGGGCATGACGGTCGGCGTGCCGGGCAATGGCACCGGCCCGGCCGGCGATCCCCGCGGCATCGCCCCGACCGTCGAGAACGCCACCGGCGATCAACAGGCCCAAGGCCCAAATGGCGCCGCGATGACTGTTGCAGCCACCGGTCGCCGCCATCATCTCGGCCTCGCCGTGCCGACCGATGGCGGCAAGGCGTTCCCGCAATTCCTGCCCGGCAACCATTCCGCGGGCGGCGAGCGCCATGCGGGTGAAGGCCGGCCGCAGCGCGTGCGCCGAACGCAGCATCAGGGGCAGATCGAGATCCCGATGGGCGCCGCTGCCGCGGCGATCCACCAAGGCCGGCTTTGGCGTCAACTGGGCTTCCTCCACAAGCGCCAGAACCGCCTCGTCGGCCAATTGGACTGCCCAATCCCCTGGTTCCGGAGCTGGAGACGCGGGAAACACCGCCGCGGCCGCCAGATGGGTTGAGAGAAACATCCGTCCCTCCTCACCACGTGCGGAAACGGGCCGGGGGATCGTACAAACCGCCCGACCAGGCCACCAGATCCTCGACGCTCCGCGCCGCCAGCAAGGAGCGCTGGGCCTGATTGGGATTGATGCCCAGATCTTCGGGGTAGGCGACAATTCCCCGGCCGCGAAGCTCTTCGCTCTTTTTCGCATCGGCCTTCATGCCGATGGACGTGGCCCCGGCGACCGCGGCAAGGGCGGCGCGGCGCTCCGCCTCGCCTTCGGCCTTGAACAGGTAGGCGATGCCCTCCTCGGTCACCACATGGCTGACGTCGTCGCCATAGATCATCACCGGGGCGATGGGCATACCGCTGTTCTTGCCGACCTGGACGGCATCCAGCGAGTCGACGATGACCGGCTCGCCGCCCTTCTGATAGGTCTCGGCAAGCTGCACCACCAGCTTGCGTCCCCGCACCACGTCGGATTCCGCCGTGATCAGATCGAGCCAGGCGGGGGAGGCATGCCGACGGCCCCTGGGGTCGTGCCCCATGTTCGGCGCGCCACCGAAACCGGCCAGACGCCCCAGGATCACGGTGGAGGAATTGGCGTCGCCATCCATCTGCAGCGTCGAACCGATGAACAGATCGACGGCATACTGACCGGCCAACTGACACAGCACGCGGTTGGACCGCATGCTGCCATCGTGCCCCGTGAAGAACACGTCGGGCCGGGCGCGGATATAGTTTTCCATGCCCACTTCACTGCCGAAGCAATGCACGCTTTCCACCCAGCCGCTTTCGATGGCGGGGATCAGGGTCGGATGCGGGTTCAAGGTCCAGTTGCGGCAGATCTTGCCCTTCAGCCCCAGGGATTGGCCGTAGGTCGGCAGCAAAAGCTCGATGGCGGCGGTGTCGAAGCCGATGCCGTGGTTCAGGGAGGTGACGCCATGGCGTTGGTAAATGCCACGGATCACCATCATTCCCATCAACACCTGCAGCTCGTTGATGATGCGCGGATCCCGGGTGAACAGCGGTTCGACGGCGAAGGGCCGATCGGCCACCACAATGAAATCGACCCACGAGCCGGGAATATCGACGCGCGGCAAGGTCTCGACCAGTTCATTGACCTGCGCGATCACGATGCCTTGCCGGAAGGCGGTGGCCTCGACGATGGTCGGCGTATCCTCGGTGTTGGGGCCGGTATAGAGATTGCCTTGGGCATCGGCCTTTTCGGCACAAACCAGGGCGATATTCGGCGTCAGATCCACCAGCATCCGGGCGTAAAGCTCGACATAGGTGTGAATGGCGCCGATCTCGATCTTTCCGTCTTCCACAAGCTGCGCCACCCGCAGGCTTTGCGGACCGGCAAAGGCGAAATCGACCTTGCGCGCGATCCCCCGCTCGAAAAGCGTCAGATGCTCGCGGCGGCTGATGCTGGAAATCAGCAGATGAATGTCATGGATCCGTTTGGCATCGACCTCGGCCAGGGCGCGGGACAGAAAATCAGCCTGCTTCTGGTTGTTGCCCTCCAGTGCCAACCTGTCTCCGGGCTCGATCACCGCTTCCAGCACCTCGGTGATTTTCGCGCTCGGCAGAAGCTTGCCTTGTGCCAAGGATGCCACGCGGGACAAGCGCCGGGCCTTACTCAATCCCCTGCGATTCCATTGCTCAGGAATGGCAGGGTTATCAGCCGGAAGGACCATTTTCAGACTCCTTTTCAACCTTTTGCGGATGTCCCGCCCCGTAACGGAGGCCGTGAGCGTTTTGCGACCCGCAAGATAAATACTGTATACAAAACACAGTATTCCCCACATTCCATACAGAATCAATGGATTCTCGTCGCGACGAGAATCCATCGGGCGGGCCGGATCTGCTGATGGGGGAGGAGGGGGTGGGCGAGGCGCCGGAACGCGCATTCAAAGGGGGGCCAGGGCGTCACCGGGCCGCGAAAGGCGAAAGGACACCCGCCCTTAAGGGGAAACGCCTTCCACGCCGACGCCGCCGGCCGCCAGGGCCGCCGCCGTCCAGTCGTTGCAATTATAGCTCAGGCTGTAACCGGCCCTGGTGTCGTAGAAATAATCGTTGGGCTTTTGCGCCAGATCCAGGCGGGGGCGGCCGGCGCTATCGCGCGCCACGCTGTTGGCCACGAAGCGCAGCAGCCGGGCATAGCCCTGCGGCGACAGCGTCAGGCGGCGCGCCTGGTGCTGGCCGTCGCCGGGCACCAGATCGGTCACCACCGAGATCTGCAGGGCGCCATCCGCCGCGAACAGGGCTTGCAGGCCGTCCATGGCGCCGGCGTCGGCATGGTCGAAATAGCCCTTGGCGCCGAAGCCCATCATCACATAGCGCCCGCCGTCGCGGTCGGGCGGCAGCAGCGGCAGGAAGAACGGCGGCAGCGTTCGCAGCGGCGCCTCGATCTGGGTATGCCAGCCGTGCCGCACCAGGAAAATCGCCGGGTCCGCCGGGTCGGGAACCGCGCCCCGCGCCCCCTGATACACCGACTCCGAGGTGGTGCAGGCCGACAGCAATGCCCCCAGCAGCGCCAGCGCCCCCAACCGTCGCATCCCCCAGCCTCCCCTTGCCGTCAAAACGGCGCCAAGGTAGCCGCTGCGCGCCGCGACGGAAAGCGGGAAACGGCACCGTCGCAGCGATCGGGGAACCCGCCCTTCAGAGGGCCGGCACTGTTCAGCGGACGGCGCGGACCGCATCGCCGCATCGACTTCCCGCCGTCCCGGTGCTATTGATCCGCCATGAGCGATACCGGTTTCGAGATTTTCCTGGTCACCGCCCCCGGCCTGGAAGCGGCCCTGCTGGCGGAAGCGCGGGAACAGGGCTTTGTCGCCGCCCGCGCCGTCAAGGGCGGGGTGGTGGTGGAGGGCGGCTGGCCCGAGGTGTGGCGCGCCAACCTTTCCTTGCGCTGCGCCAGCAAGGTTTTGGCCCGCATCGGCGCCTTCCGCGCCCTGCATCTGGCCCAGTTGGACAAGCGGGCGCGCAAGCTGCCCTGGGGCGCGGTGCTGCGCCCCGATCTGCCGGTGCGGGTGGAGGCGGCCTGCAAGGCCTCGCGCATCTATCACGCCGGGGCGGCAGCCGAGCGCGTGGCCACCGCCTTGCACGAAAGCCTGGGCGCGCCGCGCATCGACGAGGCCGAGATCTGCGTCAAGGTGCGCATCGACGACGATCTTTGCACCGTCAGCGTCGACACCTCGGGCGAGCCTCTGCACAAGCGCAAGCACAAGGAGGCGGTGAACAAGGCCCCCATGCGCGAAACCATGGCCGCCGCCTTTCTGCGCCTGGCCGGCTACCGGGGCGACGAGACGGTGCTGGACCCCATGTGCGGCTCGGGCACCTTCGTCATCGAGGCCGCCGAGATGGCCGCCGGTCTGGCCCCCGGCCGCAGCCGCGCCTTCGCCTTCGAGCTGTTGGCCGGTTTCGATCCCCAGGCCTGGGACCGTTTACGCGCCGCGCCGCCGCCCGCCGCCCCGCCCGCCTTACGCTTCTACGGCAGCGACCGCGATCCCGGCGCCGTGGGCATGAGCCACGCCAACGCCGTGCGCGCCGGCGTGGGCGCCATCACCAGCTTCCTGCCCCTGACCCTGGGCGAATGCCGGCCGCCGCCGGGGGCGCCGCCCGGCCTCGTCATGGTCAACCCGCCCTACGGCGAACGGCTGGGCGACCGCAAAAGCCTGATGCCGCTCTACCGCCAATTGGGCGAGGTGATGCGCGGCCGCTTTTCCGGCTGGCGGCTGGGGCTGATCACCAGCGACGCCACCCTGGCCCGCGCCTGCGCCCTGCCCTTCGCCGCCCCCATCGGCCCGGTGGCGCACGGCGGCTTGCGGGTGTTCCTCTTCCTCACGCCGCCGCTGCCCTGACAGGGCAATCGGGCGAAGCCGATTGCCCTGGTTTTCACATGTCCGCTCAGGCGCCGGGCGCTGGCGTGCCGCCAGCTTGGCTTGCGCGCAAACGGTTGCGCGGGCGCGAGGGTGCGCCAACGCGGCGAAAATCCCGTACAAACGAACAACGATCGCGCGTTCACCCGATGACCCTGGCTGGCCCGCCCTCCGTCTTGCGCGTCGGAGGCGCGCGGGCTACACTTCCGGCGCGTTTGGGCGCCGTGTCTTAAAAAAACAGCGTCATCACTCTATCCTGTTCACCGGTGGTGATTCATGCTGTTCAATTCGCCCCTTTTCATCTTTTTGTTTCTGCCCGTGGCGCTGCTGGGATTCCGGTTCACCCGGGCCCTGTCGTGGCGCGCCGCCATGGCCTGGCTCACCCTGGCCTCGCTGCTGTTCTACGCCTGGTGGGCGCCTCTGCGCTCCTGGCCGATCCTGGTGTCCATCCTGTTCAACTATCTGGTGGGGCGCGGTCTGTTCCGCCTGGGAAACCACCGCCGCGCCGATCTGCTGCTGAAACTGGGGCTGCTGGGCAATCTGGCCTTTCTCGGCTATTTCAAATACACCAACTTTTTCATGAGCAACCTCGACGGGCTGGCCGGCCTGCACTGGCAAACGGCCCAGGTCATGCTGCCTTTGGGCATTTCCTTCTTCACCTTCACCCAGATCGCCTATCTGGTGGATGTGCGCCGCGCCGTGGCCGCCGAGCCCTCGTTCCTGAATTACGGCCTGTTCGTCACCTTCTTCCCCCATCTGATCGCCGGCCCCATCATCCATCACAAGGAGATGATGCCGCAGTTCGAGCGGGCGCGGTCCCAGCCCTGGCGGGATGATCTGGCGGTGGGGCTTTCCATGTTCGCCATCGGCCTGGTCAAGAAGGTGCTGATCGCCGATGCCATCGCCGCCCATGTGGCCCCGGCCTTCGCCGCCGCCGGGCACGGCCCGGTGCCCCTGACCATGGCCTGGGAAGGCGCCCTGGCCTATACCGCGCAGATCTATTTCGACTTCGCCGGTTATTCCGACATGGCCATCGGCCTGGCCCGTATCTTCGGCGTCGATCTGCCCATCAATTTCAACTCGCCGTACAAATCGGCCGATATCATCGATTTCTGGCGGCGCTGGCACATCACCCTGTCGCGGTTTTTGCGCGATTACCTCTATTTCCCCCTGGGCGGCAACCGCCAGGGCCCGCGGCGGCGCTATCTGAACCTGTTGACGGTGATGCTGCTGGGGGGGCTGTGGCATGGCGCCAACTGGACCTTCATCGCCTGGGGCGGGCTGCACGGCCTGGCCCTGGCGGTCAATCATCAATGGCGCGACCGCGTCTCCCGCCGCCTGCCGCGCCTGCCGGCCTGGCTGGCCACCATGGCGGTGGTCATCCCCGGCTGGGTGGTGTTCCGCGCCGCCTCGCTGGACGAGGCCCTGCGGGTGCTGAAAGGCATGGCCGGTTTGTCGGGCCTGGGCACGCTGCACGGCGGCCCCGGTCTGGGATCGCTGGGCGGCATCCTGCTGGGGGCCGGGCTGCTGCTGTTTGCCGCCCTGGCCCCCAACAGTCAGGAAATCATGCGCCACCACCATCCCGGCCTGACGCCGGTGCCGCCCGGCCGGCCGTCGTGGCTGACCTGGCGCCCCAACCGCGTCTGGGCCGCCGCGCTGGCCCTGGCCACCGTTCTGGTCATCCTCAATCTTTGGAAACAGACGGAATTTCTGTACTACGAGTTCTGACCGCCCATGACGTCCTTCCTGCGCACCTATTTCGCCATTGTCGCCATCGCCCTGGGGCTGGTCGCCGCCTATAATTATGCCGTCGACCCTTACGCCACCTTCCGCTGGCACGACATTGCCGGCTTCAACGACCGCAAGATGCTGAAACGCGACGGCGGCCGGGTCAGCAAGGCGCTGATCGTTGGGCGGGTGCCGTTCGATGTGCTGTTTTTCGGCACCTCGGCCGCCGAAACCGGCCTCGATCCCCACTCCCCGGCGCTACGGGGCGCTTCGGCCTTCAATTTCGGCCTGTCGGCCGGCACCGTGCTGGAACTGGCCGGCGCCATCCGCTTCAGCGCCCGCCATCAGCACCCCAAGCTGGTGCTGATCGATCTCGATCCCGTGCTGTTCTGGACGGCGCGCCGCTACAGCGGCGATTACGATCAATCGCGGCTGGCCGGCGCCAGCCAATGGCCGGTGATGTTCAAGCGGCTGCTGTCGTCGCAGGCGCTGAAGGATTCCTTCGGCGTCATGCGCGCCTCCATGCGGCGCAAGCCCACGCCCTTTCCCCAAACCGGCTTTCACAACCAGGCGCTGGATACGGCCCGCTTCGCGCATTTCCGTTCCACCTTCGAAGCCATGCTGCAAAGCTATCAGCCGTTCTGGTCGCGGTTTCCCGCCGATTACGCCCGCGACCGCCTGGAGCTTTTGCGTCAGGCCGTCCTCGACATGACCGACCGCCAGGCCCGCGTCATCCTGTTCATCGGCCCGTTCCATGTGCGCCATATCCAGCAGATCGCCGCCCTGGGCCATCTCGCCGATCTGGAAAACTGGAAACGCGACCTGACCCGCATCGTGGCCGACATCAACGCCGTGCCGGGACGGAACGTGCAGTTATGGGATTTTTCCGGCCCCTCGAGCATCACCGAGGAACCGCTGCCGCCCCATGAACAGGGCCGCATGGTGCATTACTGGGACCCCATTCATTATTCCCAGACCACCGGCACCCTGATCATGGACCGCGTTCTCGGGCACGGCGACGGGGTTCCGGCCGATTTCGGCGTCAGGCTGACCCCGCAGGATATCGACGCCGTGCTGGCGGACGAGCGCCGCGCCCTGGAGCGGGAGACCGCCCGGCATCCCGATTGGCACGCCGTCGACCCCGCCGGGCAAGCCTCATTGTCGCCACCGGTTGCGCAGTGAAACCAGAAATGTCTTGCACACGCTTGACGTAAAAAATATTCCTTCTTCACACCTATCCAAAAGAGGACTGCATTCATGGTCGGCGGCACCCCTGTCATTGGTACCGTTCCAAGCTCGCTGCCTCCCGGCCAAATCACTCTGAAGCGCATGCGCAAACGCTGGTGGGCCTTTCGTCCGTTCGACCTGCTGGCCCGGTACTGGCCCAGTTTCGGCCGCCGCAAGGGCCTGCTGGTGGTGCGCATCGACGGTATCGGCGATCTTTTGATGTTCCTGCCGGCGCTGGAGCATTACAGCCGGGTGTTCGGCGTGCCGCGGAACGAGATCACCATCCTGGGCTCGCACAATTGGAAGGATCTGGCCCAGTCCTTTCTGGCCGGCTATCGCGTCAAAACCTTCGACGAGGGCCGTTTCGACAAAAACCCCCTCTACCGTCTGAAGATCGGCCTGTGGGTGCGCCGCCAGCGCTTTCAGAAAGTGTCGTGCGACCTGTTCTTCCGCAAGGCCATGGTGGCCGATACCCTGGTGTGGATGGCGGCGGCGCCGGAGGTCTACATCACCCAGCCGTGGATCAGCCGCAAAACCCGGTCGGAGCACGCCTACTATCTGGGCCGCCACCGCTATATCGAAACCGGCGCCTATCCCACCCATGAAATCCTGCGCCATTACGCCTATCTTAGCGCCGTCGGCGGCGAGGTCATTCCCCCCGCGCCGCCGTTGCTGCCCTGGCCGCGCGGCCGCTCGGTGGTGCCCGCCGGCAGCCCCTATATCGTGGTGCATTTCGGCTGCAACGAACCCGGACGGCGCTGGCCTTTCCCCTTTTTCCAGCGCCTGATCGGCGAACTTCTGGATCAGGGCCACCGCGTGGTGCTGACCGGATCGGCGAAGGAAGCCGATGAGCTGAAGGCCTGCCCCGACCTGCTGGCCCGCGACGGCCTGATCAATCTGGTCTGCCGCACCAGCCTGGAACAGGCCATCGACGTCATCGCCGACGCCCGGGCCGTGGTGGTCAACGAAACCGGCCCCGGCCATATCGCCATCGCCCTGGGCGTTCCCACCGTGATGATGATCGGCGGCGGGCATTTCGGCAATTTCGTGCCCTATCCGCCCGAGGTTTGCCCGCCCCGCGCCCGCTTCGTGTATCAGCCCTGCGACTGCTACCACTGCTTCTACAACTGCACCCGCCGCAAAGTGGACCGCACCCCCTTCCCCTGCTTCGCGGAAATCCCCTATGCCCGGGTGTGGACCGAAGTGCAGGATCTGCTGCAGGGGTAAGGTTATTTGCTGGTGGCGGTATAAACCCCGTCCCAGGCCGGGCCCGGCGGCTGGGCCTCGTACTCGGCGATGCGGCTTTCGTAAAGGGCGTAGAGCTTTTCCAGGGGAAAGCGCGGCCAGGCCGCCAATATCTCGGCCATCAGGGCGCGGGCTTCGGCCCAGTCCTGACGGCGATAGGCCGCCAGCAGGGCGGCGTGCCGCGCGCGCAGGGCCTGGAAGTCCGCCTCGGCGGCCAGGGTTTCATCCCCCAGCAGGGCGTGGATGCGCACCGCCTCGCTCTTGCCCTTCACCTTGATCAGATCCAGTTCCAGGGTGGCGAAGCCGGGGACGCGGGCGTGGGTGTTCTCGCCGATGACGACGCCGACGCCGTAAGGCTTCGACTGCCCCTCCAGGCGCGAGGCCAGATTGACGTTGTCGCCCAGCACCGAATAATCGAAGCGCTGGTCCGAGCCCATATTGCCCACCACCACATCGCCGGAATTGAGGCCGATGCCGATATTGATGGGCACATGGCGGCGGCCCTCGGCGGCGGCGATCCCGGCCAACCGCTCGTTCAAGGGGGCGAGATCGGCCATCATCCTCAAGGCCGAGCGGCAGGCGTTGGCGGCATGATCGGGATCGTCCAGCGGCGCGTTCCAGAAGGCCATGATGCAATCGCCCATATATTTGTCGATGGTGCCCTTGCGGGCCAGGATCACATCGGTCATGGGCGTCAGAAAGCGATTGATCAGCCGGGTCAGGCCTTGCGCGTCGGCGCCGAAGCTTTCCGAAATGGTGGTGAAGCCGCGAATGTCGCAAAACAGCAGGGTCATGTCGCGGGTTTCGCCGCCCAGCTTCAACAGGCCGGGATTATCGGCCAGCTTCTCCACCAGGGCCGGCGACATGTAGCGCCCCATGGCGCCGCGCACATAGCGTTTCTGCGCCTCTTCCCGCGCGAAACTGCCGTAGGTGGTGATGATGTAGCAGCAGAGCGCCGTCAGGGTGGGGAACACCGCGTCGTACAGGGTGAGCTTGCGGGAAAACTCGTACCACGAGCCCCCGGCCAGGGCCCCGGCCACGCCGAGGAACAGCAGCAGGGTCCAGCGCGCCCCGATCAGCGGCACCAGCACGATCATCAGGAGCCCCGCCGCCAGCGCCGCCAGAATCTCCACCAGCGGCGCAGAGGGGGGATAGACCAGCTGCTGGGCGAAAAGGATGGATTCGATGAGCTGCGCATGCACCTCCACCCCCGGGATCTGCCGTTCGGTGGCGATGGTGCGGACATCGCCCAGCCCCACCGCCGAGGTGCCCACCAGCACCAGCTTGCCCGCCACCCGCGCCGCATCGAAGTGCCCCGACAACACGTCCTTGGCCGGAATATAAAGGCGGGGATCATGGGCGCGGGCATAAAGCCAGACGCGGCCATGACTGTCGGTTTCCACCTTGTTGTGGCCCAGCTTGATGAAATGGATGCCGTCGGCCGCCGTCATGATGCCGAAATTCTCGCTGGCGGTGCCCAGGCGCAAAAGCTCGGTGGACAGCGCCGGATAGAGATCATGGCCGTCGGTGACCACCACCGGCACCCGCCGCACCACCCCGTCGGCCTCGGGCGCCGGGGTCACCACCCCCCAGCCGGCGGCGGCCTCGTCCAGCACCGGGGTGTTGCGCAGCACCGCCGGATAATAGGAGCCGCGATAGGCCAGCCACGGCAGCGGATCACCGGTGCCGAACTTGCCCCAGCTGGGCACCGTGGGCGGCACCGGCGGATGGACGCCGCGCGGACTGTCGAGCCCGGCCATGCCCAGCACCACCCGGCCGCGACGGATGGCGGCGGCAAAGATCTGATCGTTGCCGGGCAGGGCTTCCAGCCGCCGCGCCGTCTCGCCGTCGAGTCCGGGCAGGGCGCGGGCCACCAGGGCCGGCGACATGCGGTCGGGCTCGGCGAAGACGATATCGAAGCCCACCGCCACCGCGCCCGCCGCCGTCAGATGATCGAGCAGGGTGGCCAAAAGGGTGCGCGGCCACGGCCATTGCCCCACCTGGGCCAGGCTGGCCTCATCGAGATCGACGATGGCCACCGGCGGCGCCGCCGGCGCCGGACGGGGCTTCAGTTGCTGATAAAAATCGAAGGTTTTGGCACGGGCGATTTCCAGAAGCTGCGGATCGCCGAGGCGCATGGCCACCAGCCCCACCAGCACCGCCAGCGCCACCAGCCGTCCGCCGCCCGCCAGGCGCAGCAACGCCGCCGCCAGCCGTTTCGCCACCACGCCCGTTTTCATCCCGCTTCCCCCGTCGCTCCCGGCACCCCGCCGCACGGCGCCAGACTAGCGGAAGACCGGGGCAATTCCGACTCGATCTTCCCGAATATCATTTTTCGTTTGCCAGCATCCCGGACTTCACCCACAACGTTCGCATGCGCTCGCTTTTATCGCCCTGGCTGCTGCCCATCATCGCTCCGCTGAAGCCGGTCTTCCGCGAAGTCATGATGGTGTCGATGTTCGTCAACACCCTGGCCCTGGCCCTGCCCATCTTCATCCAGCAGGTGTACGACCGGGTGGTGGCCCACAATGCCCTCAGCACCCTTTACGGCCTGATCATCGGCATGGTGCTGGTGCTGCTCTTCGATTTCATCCTGCGCCAGACCCGGTCGCGCATCATGCAGCGCGTCTCCCTCGTCATCGATGTGGAGGTGGGCGAAATGCTGTTCGACAAGATCCTCGCCCTGCCGCTGCGCCTGCTGGAATCCCGCCCCGCCGCCTATTGGCAACAGCTGTTCCAGGATGTGGACCTGATCCGCAACACCCTGTCGGGCTCGGTGGCGCTGCTGCTGCTGGATCTGCCCTTCATCCTGCTGTTCCTGGTGCTGATGTTCATCATCGCCGAGCCGGTGGCCCTGGTGTTCCTCTGCCTGTTCCCGCTGTTCATCACCCTGGCCTGGCGTTCGGGCTCCAGCCTCTACCATGCCAGCGGCGTCGAGCGCGGCAAGCAGGCCGGACGCGACGCCCTGGTGGCGGAAATGATCGCCGGACGCACCACGGTGAAGGCCCTGGCCCTCGACCATTGCCTGAAACCCCTGTGGGAGGAGCGTCAGGCCGCCACCATCGAGCAATCCATGCTGCGCGGCGCCCGCTCCGACGGCTATGTCAATCTCGGCGCCCTGCTCACCCTGTCCACCAACCTGATCATGACCTCGGTGGGCGCCCTGATGATCATCGACCATAAGCTGACCATGGGCGCCCTGGTGGCCTGCAACATGCTGATGGCCCGCCTGCTGGCGCCGCTCAACCAGCTGGTGGGAGCCTGGCGCGGCTTTTCCGCCCTGCGCCAGTCCACCCAGCGCCTGGGCACCCTGCTGGCCGAGGAGGAACAGCGCCAGACCGGCAGCCTGCATATGGGCCGCCCCCAGGGGGCGCTGACCCTGGACGATGTGTCCTTCGGCTACGATCCCCGCCGCGCCCCCACCCTGAACGGCCTGTCGCTGGTGATGCCGGCGCACGGCCTGACCGCCATCCTCGGCAAGAACGGCAGCGGCAAGACCACGCTTTTGAAGCTGATGCAGGGCCTTTACGCCCCCATGAAGGGCCGGGTGCTGCTGGACGGCGCCGACATCGCCCAGTTCGGCCGCCGCGAACTGGCCGGCTGGATGGGCTATGTGCCGCAGGAATGCGTGCTGTTCACCGGCACCATCCGCGACAATATCGCCCAGGGCATGGCCCATGCCAGCGACGACGACGTGCTGCGCGCCGCGCAAATGGCCGGGGTGCACAGCTACATCATCGATCTGCCCGACGGCTACGGCAGCGAGATCGGCGAGGCCGGGTCGCGGCTGTCGGCCGGGCAGCGCCAGCGTATCGCCCTGGCCCGCGCCCTGATCGGCGATCCGCCGGTGCTGCTGCTGGACGAACCCTCGGCCAGCCTCGACCGCCAGGCCGAGGAGGCCTTGCGCGATACCTTGAGCGAACTGGCCCGCGACCATACGGTGATCATCGTCACCCATAGCGCCGTGCTGCTGCCGGCCTGCCGCAACGTGGTGCTGCTGGACCAGGGCCGCATCGCCACCGCCGGCGCCGCCGCCGAACTGCTGCCGCGGCTGTTCCCGTCGCTGCGCGCCCCCGCCGGAGCCGGCGCATGACCCGCCCGCGCGACCTCATCGACCGTTACCCCCTGCCCGACTGGCGGCCCATCGGCCGGGTGGTGATGGTGCTGCTGGCCCTGCTGTTCCTGTGGGCCTGTTTCGCCCAGTTGGACGAGGTGGCCACCGCCAGCGGCGACGTGGTGCCGGAGGGCAAGGTCAAGGTCATTCAGAACCTCGAAGGCGGCATCGTGCGCGATATCGCCGTGCATGACGGCCAGCGGGTGCACAAGGGCCAGACCCTGCTGCTGCTGGAACTGCCCAGCGCCGTCGGCAACAAGGACGATCTGCAGGTGCGCATCGACGGCCTGGAGCTGACCCGCGCCCGGCTGATGGCCGAGGCCAACGACAAGCCCCTGGCCTTCCCCGCCGCCGAGGCCAAGCGCCAGCCCGCCCTGGTGGAGGCCGAGCGCCGCTCGCACGAGGCCTTGCTGCAGAACCTGCAAACCAGCCTGATGGTGCTGCAGGACCAGCAGAAGCAGCGCCAGCTGGAGGTGCGGGAGCTGGAGGCCAAGCAGCGTTCGGTCAATTCCAGCCTGGCCCTGGCCCGGGAAAAGCTCGCCATGTCCACCAGCCTGCTCAAGGACGGCCTGACCTCGAAGATCGAGCATGTGCAGACCCAGAACGACGTGGAGGCCCTGAACGGCCAGGCCGAGGCCCTGCGCAGCTCGGTGCCGCGCGCCGAGGCCGCCCTGGCCGAGGCCGCCAGCCGCATCGCCGAGGAAAAGGTGAAATTCCGCCAGACGGCGGAAAGCCAGCTGGCGGAAACCGAGCTCAATCTGGCCCGCAGCCGCCAGATGATGAACCAGGCCTCAGACCAGCAGCGCCGCTCCAACATCACCTCGCCCATCGACGGCATCGTGAAGAACCTGCGGGAAAACACCATCGGCGGCGTGGTGGGGCCGGGCGCGCCCATCATGGAGATCGTGCCGGTGAACGAACGGCTGAATATCGAGGCCAAGCTTTCCCCCGCCGATCGCGGCTATGTGACCGTGGGCCAGAAGGCCGAGGTGAAGATCTCGGCCTACGACTACACCATCTATGGCGGCTTGCAGGGCAAGGTGATCATGGTGGCCGCCGACACCACCACCGGCCCCGACAATCAGCCCTATTACCGCGTCATCGTCGAAACCGGAAAATCGGCCCTGGGCGATCACGGCGAACTGCCCATCACCCCGGGCATGCTGGCCCAGGTGGATATCCACACCGGCCGCCATTCGGTGCTGCACTATCTGCTGACCCCGGTGCTGAAACTGCGCGACGACGCCTTCCACGAGCGCTGATACCAAGTCGCGATGAGTTTGACTCATCGCGACGCCGGTTAGGAGCAAGGCGACGCGCGCATGAGGGCGCGGTGAGGCAAAGCGCGCCATCAGGCACGACGCCAAGGGTTTCGGAGAAACCCGCCCGGCGCATGAGGGCGCGGTGATCGGGTCCGATCACCGCAACTCGGTATGAGCCGCGCTGTCCCCGAAGGGGGCGCGCCGCGCGTCTATTCCTCCGCCGTCAGCAGGCGCAGGATGCCGCCGTCGTTGCAGCGGATCTGCCACAGCCGCACGCGGCCGCCGTCGGCACAGGCCAGGGTGCGGCCGGGATTGTCCTCGGGCCGCGCCATCCAGGCCTCGGCCCAGGCGGCGGGTTGGGCCGAGGCTTCGGGCAACAGGCCCGACAACGCCAAGGCCAGCAAAATCATGCCGAACGGGGCGCCGGTATAAAGCGCGTCGTCGGCGCCGCGCAGCAGCCCGGCCACGGCGGGCGAGGCGGTGCCGGTCGGATCGTTGGAGGTGATCAGGCGGTCGTCGGCATCGAACAGCAGCACGCCGAAGGGTAAGGCCTCCAGCAGGGTCCACAGCACCGTTTGCATGCGATAGGCCAGGGACTCGGCGGTGGCGTCGCGGGCCGAGCCGCGATAGCCGAGAAAACGGCCGTCCTCGGCGAAAAACGGCCTGCCGCTGGCCTTGATGCTGCGGCCCGTGGCCAAACCGGTCTGAAACACCATGTCGTGAAAAGGTTCGCGGCCCCGGAACAGGCTTAAGGGATAATCGTCGCCGCGCCGCGCTTCCAGGCCCCCGGCCAGAAGATCCAGGCCGGGACGGCCCAGAAGATCGGCCGGACGGTGGCCGAACACCCCCTCCCCCCGGCAGGAGAGCCAGGTGAGGACGAAGCGGTGATCCATCTCCCACAGCCAGTCGGCGGCATCGGCGGCGCACGCCTGCAGACGGCGGTCGCGCAGGCGGGCGGCAGCATGACGGCGACGGGCGCGGCGCAGGGTGCGCGCCATCTCGGCCGGGCCGTCCTCGGCCGTCAGCACATAGTCCTGCGCCCCGGCCTCCAGGGCCCGGGCCAGCACCGGCTGGGTTTCGTCGGCGACGGCCACCACCACCGGCCTGTCGGCGGCTTGCAGCAGGCGCAGGCATTCCCCCACCTGCGACAGATCGCCGGGATGCAGATGCAGCAGCACGGCGTCGGCGCCGTCTTTCAGCAGCAGGTCGCGGGCCTGGGCCACCGAGGCGCGCTGCCGGCAGGACACATGCCCGGCCAGCCCCTCGCGCAGACGATCGGCGGAGGTGGGGTCGGAATCGATGAGAAGCACCCTGAGGTCGTCGCTCGTCATTGTTATGCCCTCTTGGGGGGATTGATTCTGCGGCGCAACAAACGGGAGCAGTCTACACCATCCGTCCCCGGACGAAAGACCGGCAATCCCCGGATAAGCGGAAAAATCAGGCCGGAACCGTCGGGCGCAGACGGTCGGCGGGCAGGCGCACCGTCACCCGGGTGCCGCGCCCCACCTCGCTGGTCAGGGTCAGGCTGCCGCCGTGCAGCTCCACCAGGCGTTTGGAAATGGGCAGGCCCAGGCCGGTACCCTCTTCCCGCCGCACCATGGGATTGACCACCTGGCTGAAGGGCTCCAGCACGCGGGCGATATCCTCGGGCGCGATGCCCACGCCGGTATCGCTCACCGAGAGCAGCATCCCGCCGTCATCGTCCAGCCCGGCCCGCAGCGTCACCCGCCCGCCCTCGGGGGTGAACTTGATAGCGTTGGTGAGAAGATTGAGCATGATCTGCTTCAGGCGCAGATTGTCCACCCACACCCTGGGCAGATGGTCCTCCACCTCCACCGCCAGCCGCACGTTGGAACGCTGGGCCCGTTCCTGCACCAGATGCATGGCGGCCTGCACGCTGACGGCCAGATCCACCTCTTCCTCTTCCAGCTCCAGCTTGCCCGCCTCCACCTTGGAAAGGTCGAGCATGTCGTTGATGAGATCGAGAAGATGGCGGCCGGATTCGTGGATATGGGCCAGATATTCCCGGTATTTATCATGCCCCAGGGCGCCGAAGGGTTCGGTATCGATGAATTCGGAATAGCCGATGATGGCGTTCAGCGGCGTGCGCAGCTCGTGGCTCATGCTGGCCAGGAAGTCCGATTTGGCGCGGTTGGCGCGCTCGGCCTGCTGTTTGGCCACCATCAGGGCCTCTTCCATCATCTTGCGGTCGGTCACATCCTCCATCACCGCCATATACTGGATGATTTCGCCCCGGCTGCTGCGCAACGGCGAGATCATCAGCGATTCCCAGTAAAGCTCGCCGCTCTTGCGGCGGTTGAGGATTTCGCCGCGCCAGTCCCGCCCGGCCTTCAGCTCGCCCCACAGCTCGTCATAGATATGCGCCGGGGTCAGCCCCGATTGCAAAAGGCGCGGATTTTGTCCCACCAGCTCGTCGCGGTCGTAACCGGTGATCTCCAGGGTGCGGGGATTGGCGTAGACGATCACCCCTTCGGTATTGGTGATGATCACCGAGGCGGCGCTCTGTTCCAGGGCGTCGCTCAGGGTATGGATCTTTTCTTCCGCCTCCACCTGCTTGGTGACGTCGCGCGCCACCACGATCAGGCGGTCGAACCCGTCCACCGCCGCCTCGCGGATGGTCATCTCCAGATGGAAAAGCTGGCCGTCGATGGTGCGGCCCTCCACCTCCTGGCGGGTCCAATGCCGCAGATTGGCGATGCTGAGACGATCCGACACCGGCACCAGCGTTTCCAGCGGCAGGCCGACGGCCAGCGGTTCGGGCAGGTGGAATATCTCCTGGGCCGAGGGGTTCAGCGCCTCGATGCGGCGCTGGCGCGGGTCCACCACCAGCACGCCGTCGGCCAGGCTATCCACCACCGAGCGGTGATAGCGCTCCAGGGCCTCCAGCTGCGCCACGGAATCCTCGGTCTGGCGCAGCAGCGGCCCGAACACCTTCCAGGCCATCAGGGCCAGCAGCATCAGAAATAAAGGCTCGCCCACCAGGGCGAACAGATTGAGATTGGTCACGCGGTGGCGCAATCCCTCGCCCAGCACCACCACCATCTGATCGAGCCCGGCCCCCAGCGGTCCCCGCGTCAGGCGCTCGATGGTCTGCACCACGGGATTACCCTGTGTCAGGGCGGCGTCGGGCTCGGCCGTCAGTGTATCCACCAGCGCCGTCAGTTCGGTCAGATGCCGCGACAGCTGGTAGACATCGCCCCCCAGGATGGCCTCGGCGCGATGACGGGCCCGCACCCCGGCCACGGCGAAGGTCATGGAGGATTCCGCCTGCTGCAACTGGTGCGCGGCCTTTCGCAAGCGCAGGCGGATCTGGGGCCGCTCGCCGGGGGGGGCGTCCAGCAGCAGCAGGGCGTCGATGGCGATGCGGTCGGCCAGCACCCGCTGATTGCCCGAGGCGTTGAGCAGGGCCGCGCCCTCGTCCTGACCGTTGACCAGCAGATAGAAGATACTGAAGGCGCCCAGCGACACCCCGGCCAGCATCACCAAAATCAGGAAGAAACGCAGCCGCAGCCAGCGGCTGAGCCGATGGCCGATATCATGGCTAAGTCCTTGCCGGATGTCGCCTCTGCTGGACAGCCGAACCTCCCTCACCCCGCCCGCGGCGGTCCTCCTGAACAGAGATTATAAATATATTAAAACACGCCCGTCGGCAAAGATTCTCCAGGGCAATCGGGCGAAGCCGATTGCCCTGGTCTTCACATGTCCACTCAGGCGCCGGGCGCTGGCGTGCCGCCAGCTTGGTTTGCGCGCAAACGGTTGCGCGGGCCCTCAATGGGCCAACGCGGCGAAAATCCCGTACAAACGAACAACGATCGCGCGTTCACCCGATGACCCTGAAAGATTCTCCGTATACCATGCGGTGCCCCTCGCGGCCATGCACATAGCCGTTGGCGAACTCGACCTCGGGCAGCAGGTCCTCCAGGGCGGTGCCGGCCTCCTCGGCGGAGCGTTCCCCGTCCAGCACGGCGCGGAACAGACGGGCCACCGCCACCATGTCGCAGCCGTGCGGCGACAGGCGGAAATGCCCCACGCCCAGATCCCGCAGCGCCGTCAGTTCGCCCAGCAGATTGAGATAGTGATACGACATGGTCTGGGTGCCGTTCACCGCCAGGAACGGCGTGCCGTCCATGGTGTCCACCACCATGCCGTCGGGATCCTCGCCGCAGACATACTGGCAGCCGTCCTTATGCAGATTGCGCGAACGGGCATGATAACAGCGGGCGGAAATGGCCAGCGGCAGACGGCCGAAGGCCTGCACCTCGATCTCCGTCAGCCCCTGCCCGGCCAGACAGCCGATGGTGGCCGCCGACAGTTCCGGCGGCAGGCACACGCGCACGGCGCCGTTGCGGGCCAGATAGGCCAGGGTGCCCTCGTTATAGACATTGACCAGCGGCCCCACCACATGGGGGCGGCCCTTCATGGCGGCGGCGGCGGAATAATCGTTGGCCTCCACCAGGAATCCGCTCTCCTCGCCGGTGAGGCCGCGAATGCCGTCGCGCTCGCGCTCAGTCATCACCAGGGCCAGCGACGACAGCACCACCTGCTTGCCCGCCGCCGTCAGCCGCTCCACCACCTCGGGGACGACCTTGTCGAAGAAGGGCTGGCGCTTGGAGCAGACCACCTCGCCCACATGCACCACATCCACCGGCGCCTCATCGGCCATGCGCAGATAGAAATCGCGCCAGCGTTCCGGGCTCCAGTTGAACAGCACCGGGCCCAGGGTCAGTTTTGCCGCGGCGCTCATCGCCAGCTCCTTTCGTAGGCACCCGAGGTTTGACGGTTGCCCTCGGTAATGGCGTCGAGATCCATGACCGGCGGGGTTTCGCCGCGGCGGATGGCGTCGACGGCGCGGCGGAAGGCCGTCACCACATTGCCGACATAGGCGCGGCCGCGCTGGCGCCCCTCGATCTTGAAGGCGGTGACCCCGGCGGCGATCAGATCGGGCAGCAGGGCCAGGGTGTTGAGCGAGGTGGGCTCCTCGAACAGGTAACTCAGCTTGCCGTTGGCCTCGAAGCGGCCCTTGCACAGGGTGGGATAGCCCGCCGCCTCGCCGGAGCGGAAGGTGTTGATGGTGAAGCCGCCCAGCTGGCTCACCACCTTGTCGCCCTTTTCCACATAGCGCACATGGCTGGCCGGGGAGCAGACGCCGTTCATGTTGGGCGACTGGCCGGTGGCGTAGGACGACAGCGAGCAGCGCCCCTCGGCCATCACGCACAGGCCGCCGAAGACGAACACCTCCATCTCGATGGGCACCTGGGCGCAGAGGGAGGCGATCTCCGGCACGGTGAGCACGCGCGGCAGCACGGCGCGCTGAATGCCGAAGGCCTCGTGATAGAAACGGATGGCCTCGGCGCTGGAGGCCGAAGCCTGCACCGAAAGATGCAGCCGCAGCTCGGGGTGGGTGCGGTGCGCGTAATCGCACAGGCCCACGTCGGCCAGGATCACCGCGTCGGCTTTAAGGCGCGCCGCGTCGTCCACCGCCTTCGTCCATATCTCGGGCTGGCCGGCACGGGGGAAGGTGTTGATGGCCACCAGAACCTTGGTGCCGCGCCCATGGGCATAGGCGATGCCGTCGGCCAGTTCGGGGCGGCTGAAATTGAGGCCGGGGAAATTGCGGGCGTTGGTTTCATCGCGGAAACCGACATAAACGCAGTCGGCTCCGGCATCGACGGCGGCCTTCAGCGCGGCGGGGGTTCCCGCCGGACAGACCAGTTCCACGTTTTCGGCACTCATGCGCGTCTCTCACGGTGACGGAGCGAACGGCGCATCTCCACCAGTTCGGCTTCCAGTTCGGAAATGCGGGCCGACTGGGCGTCGGCGCCGCGCAGCGCCGGGCCGACGATGGCCGAGCGCACCAGCGACATATCGCGCGACAGCCGCTCGAACAGCCAGCCGCCCACACGGGTGGCGCGCCGCAGCGGCGCCGCCAGCGGCCCCACCGTGGCGGCGAAATCGGCCTCGAGATCGATGCCGGCGCCATCCACGGCGTTGCGCAGGGCCAGCACCACCTCGGTATCGCCCTCGATCACCAGCTGACGCGAGAAAAAGGCGGCATCGCCGTCGATACGGCCCTCGCACAGATCGAACAGCATGCGCAACGGGCCGCGGATCACCGCCGTGGGACGCAGATCGTCGAAATCGCGGCACACGGAGAGACGCGGCTGGCCGGGAATGGGCTCCAGCACCAGCGTGAAGGGCAGATCCACCGGATCGATGCCCACCACGGCGTCGGGATAGGCCGACAGCCGGTCGAGAATATCGGGATGCCGGCGGCGCACCACCGACAGAATGGCGTCGAACAGCGGCTGCAGCAGACGGGGCGGCACCGGGGCCAGGGCCAGACCCGCCAGCAGAACCGGCGAGAAAGGCGGATCGACGGGACGCGGCGGCTGATCCGCGCGATGTGTCACCATGACCAGAACAACTCCCAGAAAACGGGATTGGAGAAGCGGGGCCGGAACGGCATGTCGCACCGCCAGAGGCGGAACCGCCGGCCGCAGGCCCCCATCATTACCAGAATAAGTCTAGGGGTTTCACCCCAAATAAAGCGCCATGCGCCAACAAAAGGCCAAGATAGAGCAAAAGTCCCAGCAGGCCGCGCCACAGCAGCCCGCCCAGATCGGCCCGGCCCGGCCGCCGGGGCAGCAGAGCCTGCCAGCGTTCCCCCAGGGCGGCGCGGCGGCGGCGATCGAACAGCGCCATGCCCATCAGGCTGAAGCCCAGCAGAAAACCGAACAGCAGCGCCGCCCGCACCTCGCCATTGGGAAAAAGATGGCTGCCCGACCACAGGGCGGCGGCCCACAAGACCGGATGCCGGGTCAGGCCGACGATGCCGGGCCGGGCGGGATCATACCCCTTCGATCCCGCGCCCAGGGAAAAGGGATTGCGGCTGGAAAGCCCGGCCACCAGCAGCATGCAGGCCAGCGGCATCACCACGATGGGCACCCAGCGGGCCTGATCGGCAAAGCCCCACAACAACACCCGGGGCGCCGCCAGGGTGGCCGCCACCAGCCAGATCAGGGTGGCCGTGGCCAGCAGGGAATGCCCCCACAGATACGCCCGCTGCCCGCAGGCCGCCACCAGGCGGGCGCGCAATCCCGGCAGGGCGGGCAGGCTGTGGGTGGCGGCGAAGGCGGCCAGGGCCGCCAGCAAAGGCAGAAAATCGTGGATCATGGGCATAAGCGTGGCCTCAAACGCTCCCGATCGCCTTGACGGCCATCAAGGAGCGGTCGCGCCTTATCCCGCGCGGCTCTTGCGGGTTCGTTTTACGGCATACATGGCCTGATCCGCCTTTTCGATCAGGCTGTCCATATCGGCGCCGTCTTCGGGAAACACCGCCAGGCCGATGCTGGCGTCCAGCGTCAGATCCTTGTCCTCGAAGGTAAAGGGCTGGCGGATTTCCTCGGCCAGGCGATCGGCATGGCGCAGGGCGTTGTCGCGGCCGCCCACATCGGTGAGGATCACCGCGAATTCGTCGCCCCCCAGGCGCGCCACCGTATCGGATTGCCGCGAAACGCGGCTGATGCGCCGTCCGGCTTCGCGCAGGGCCTCGTCGCCGGCACGATGGCCGTGGGTGTCGTTGATGGGCTTCAGGCCGTCCATATCGAGATTGAGCACGCCGAGAAACGAGGACTGCCGATGCGCCAGATTGAGATTTTGCCGCAGGCGGTCGTAGAACAAGGCGCGGTTGGCCAACCCGGTCAGGGCGTCGTGGGTGGCGCGGTGATAAAGCTCGTCGGTTTCAAAGCGCACGGCGTTATACATGGCCGCCGCGATCAGCCCGGACATCAGTTCCAAAATCTGCAGATGCGCGTCGGAAAAGGCGCAGGCCCGGGACGAGGCGATCTTCAACGCCCCCACCGTGGTCTCGCCATGCTTCAAGGGCGCCACCACCATGGAGCGCAGCCCCACCTTGCGGCAGGCCTCGCGGTCCACCCGGGCATCGGTTTCGGAATCATCGCAGCGCAAAATTTGCTGCTGGGCCACGCACATCCCCGACAGGCTGCCCTCGCGGCGCAAACGCAATCCCAGCTGGTGCCGGGCGATGCCCGAGGCGGCGCGATAGACCATGTCCTCGCCCTCGGCCAGTTCGACGATGGCGCCGTCGGCGCCCGTCAGGGCTTGCAGCCGTTCGGTGACGAAGGTCATGACCCCGCCCAGATCCAGGCCCTGCTGGGCGATATCGGTCTGCGCCCGGATGATTTCCATCAGAATATCCGGGCTGGGAGGAAGAGGCGCGCTGTCGCTGTCCATGACACAGTCCTTGGCAAATCCACCCGCGTGGGCGCGCGAAAACCTTATGAAAAACAGGGGTGGTGTCTATAGATAAAAAGTTGAAAAACTTGCTCCATCACGCCCCTTGCGGCAGAGCCAGGCCGGGAGGGAGGCGGGTTTTCATGTTGCCGCGCACCGTTTCCAGCTGGGCCTGGGTCAGGCCCTTGGCGGCGGAGAGATCGGTATCGTCCAACACCGCCCCCAAGAGGTTGGCCCCCTTGAAATCCGCCTCCGCGCACAGCGCGCCCGACAGATCGGCTCCGGCCAGATCGGCGCCGGTGAGATTGGCCCCCTCCAGCCTGCAGCCGCGCAGACGGGCATGGCGCAGACGGGCCACCGCCAGATTGCCGCCGTTCAACACCCCGCCCAGGATCTCGGCATGGCGCAGATCGGCGCCGTGCAGTTCGGCCCCGCTCAAGTCGCTGCCGGACAGATCGCAGCGACGCAGGCTGGCATTGGTCAGCGGCGCCTCGGTCAGGGTGCGGCCTGACAGATCCTCGCCCTCCAGCACGGCGCGCCGCCCCTCGGTGCCGCCCGAGCGCACCCAACGGGCATGCTCCTCCAGAATGGCCTCCAGATCGCGCCCGGCCACCGCCTTGCCGTCGTTGGGGCGGGGCTCGGCCGGAGCCTTGCGTTTTTTCGTCGCCAGGGACTCGGAGGGCGGCGCAAACGCCGCGGCGGGCTCGGAGGGCGGCGCGAACGCCGGAGCGGATTTTAGCGGCGGCGGCGCCAGATCATCGGCGAAGGTGGTTTTCGCGGCGGGCTTGGGCGGCGGCTCCAGCCCTTCGATCCCCTGCGGCGCGGCGGCCGGTGGCGGAGACGGAGGAGGAAGATCGTCGCCATAGGTGCCCGAAGTCCCCGGCTTTGCCGGTCCGCCCGCCCCCAGCGGCCTCCGTGCCGCGCCACCACCGGACAGCGGCCCCGCCGGGGGACGCGCCGCCGCACGGGAAGGCGCCGGAGACGCCGGAGCGGGAGAATGCAGCGGCTTGGGCGGCTCGCTGGCCAGGGGCAGGCTGAACGCCGGCGCCGCCGCACGGCTGGGCGGCCGCGCCGCCACCGGCCGGGGATTGCGCGCCACCGATACCAGCGCCTTCATCAGCAGATCGCCGCTCAGCGGCTTTTTCAGCACGCCATGCACCCCGTAGGCGCTGGCCTGCTCCAGCACCGCCTTGTCCACATCCTTGATCAACAGAATCACCGGCAATTGCGCCAGGGCGGTTTCGGCATGCCCCCGCAACCAGTCCAGGAAATCGAACAGGCCGCCGCCATCGTCCTTCAGTTCCAGCAAAGCCAGACTGGGGCCCTGCCGGCACACCTCCTCTTGCGCCCCCGCCACCGTACTCAGGCTGAGCACTCCGGCGGCCCGCTGTTGCATCAACAGCCCGCGCACCCAAAAACGGAACTGATCATCGCCGTCGACCAGCAGAACCCGATGCTTGCGCCAGTCGAAGAGCATTTTTTTGTGTGTCCCTCATGCGCCGGGCGCTGGCGTGCCGGCTATTTTATATGTCCCTCAGGCGCCGGGCGCTGGCGTACCGCCAGCTTGGCTGTCCTCACTTACCCTCCGATGCCCAAGGGCATCTCCGGCCGTTCCGGCGCGCTCAACGCGCTAGTCAGCCGCATGCGCGGCTTCCGTGTGTCCCTCAGGCGCCGGGCGCTGGCGTGCCGCCAGCTTGGCTGTCCTCGCTTATGCCTCCGCGTTACCGCTCCGGCAACGCTCCGGCGCGCTCAATGCGCTAGTCAGCCGCATGCGCGGCTTCCGTGTGTCCCTCATGCGCCGGGCGGCGGGGGCTCAGCCGACCGTGACGGCAGGGGCGAATTTGTAGCCGTAGCCGTGCGAGGTTTGGATCATGGTGGGCGATTTGGGATCGGCTTCCATCTTGCGGCGCAGGCGGCTGACCAGCACATCGATGGTCCGGTCCACCGGGGTCCAGAACTGGCTGCCGATGGCGTCCAGCAGCTGCTCGCGCGACAGCACCCGCCCGGCGCTGTTGACCAGGGCGGTCAACAGGTCGAACTCGGCGCGGGTCAGGCTGATATCCAGCCCTTCGGCATTGAGCAGGGTGCGCTTGGCCATATCCATTTCCTAGCCGTTGAAGCGGCGCAGCTCGCTGCCCTGCGCCCCGTCGACGCGGCGGGTGGTGCGCGGCTGGTTGAGGCGGCGCAGCAGGTTTTTCACCCGGGCCACCAGTTCCCGCGGAAAGAAAGGCTTGGTGACGTAATCATCAGCCCCCATTTCCAGGCCGATAACCCGGTCGATGTCCTCTTTGCGGGAGGTGAGCATGATGATGCCGACATCGGATTTCGCCCGCAGCTCGCGGGCGATGTAAAGGCCGTCGTCGTCGGGCAGGTTCAAGTCCAGCAGCACCAGATCGAAGCGGGTTTGCGCCACCGCCTCCTGCGCCTGGGCGCTGCTGGCCGCCGTTGTGACCCGAAATCCCTCGCCTTCCATCAACGAGGCCAGCATGGCCTGAGTCGCAGGCTCGTCTTCCAGCACCAGGATATGATAATCGCGGCTAATGTTCACGGTAACCCTCGCGCATGCTTGTCACGGCGCGCGTCGAAGGCGGCCATCCCATCGCCACGCGCGCACAAACAGACACCCCCATATGGCGTCGAGCCCAACTATGCCATCGACATATGGGGTACGCAACCCAGCCCAAGCGAAAATGAACGAGAGGGCACATCCCAATGGAGAAAACTGCCTATTTATAAGGCATAGATGCCGAATGCACCTTGCGGCGCCCAAAAATAGCGTGAATGATCGCAATGACCGAGGCCGCACGGGGAGATCGTTCATGAGCATCCAGGTTGCCCTTCACCACCTGACCTCTTACCGCTACGACAAACCGGTGACCGTTTCCCCCCAGGTGGTGCGTCTGCGCCCCGCGCCTCATGCCCGCACCCCGGTTCTCTCTTATACATTGAAGGTCAAGCCCGAAGGGCACTTCGTCAACTGGCAGCAGGATCCCCAGGGTAACTGGCTGGCCCGCTTCGTTTTTCCGGAAAAAGTGCGCGAGCTGTCGTTCGAGGTGGATCTGGTGGCCGAGATGGCCGTCTACAACCCGTTCGACTTTTTCCTCGAACCCGAGGCCGAACGCTGGCCCTTCGCCTATGATCCGGTGCTGACCAACGAGCTGGCCCCCTTCCGCGCCGCCGAAACCCCCGGCCCCGCCCTGTCTGCCTATCTGGCGGGCATTTCCCGCGAGGAACAACCGACGGTGGATATGCTGGTGGGGATCAATCAGGCCCTGCAGCAGCGGATCGGCTATCTGATCCGCATGGAACCCGGGGTGCAGTCCTGCGAGGACACCTTGAGCAAGGGCACCGGCTCGTGCCGCGACAGCGCCTGGCTGCTGGTGCAGATTCTGCGCCATCTGGGCTTCGCCGCCCGCTTCGCCTCGGGCTATCTCATCCAGCTCACCCCCGACCAGAAACCCCTGGACGGCCCGGCCGGCCCCAGCGACGATTTCACCGATCTGCACGCCTGGACCGAGGTTTATCTGCCCGGCGCCGGCTGGATCGGCTTCGATCCCACTTCGGGCCTTTTGGCCGGCGAGGGGCATATTCCCCTGGCCTGCACCCCCGATCCGGTATCCGCCGCGCCCATTTCCGGTCTGGTGGAGCCCTGCGAGGTGGAGTTCGGCTTCCATATGGGCGTGCATCGCATCGCCGAAACGCCGCGCGTCACCAAACCCTACAGCGAGCGGCAATGGCGCGAGATCGACGCCCTGGGCCAGCATGTGGACGCCCAGCTGAAAAGCGGCGACGTCCGCCTGACCATGGGCGGCGAGCCCACCTTCGTCTCCATCGACGATACGGAGGGGGCGGAGTGGAACACCACCGCCACCGGTCCCGGCAAGCGCGACCGCGCCTACGACCTGATCCAGCGCCTGCGCCAACGCTTCTCGCCCGATGGGCTGCTGACCTTCGGCCAGGGCAAATGGTATCCCGGCGAGCCGCTGCCGCGCTGGGCCTTCGCCCTTTACTGGCGCGGCGACGGCAAGCCCTTGTGGACCGATCCCGCCCTGGTGGCCGAGGAAAGCCGCGCCGAGCCCCCCGACGAGGACACCATCCGCCTGTTCGGCGAAACCCTGGCCCTGCGCCTGGGGCTTTCGCCGGAAAACCTGCTGCCGGCCTACGAGGATCCGCTCTATTTCACCGAACAGGAACGGGCCCTGCCGGTCAATGTCGATCCGCACGCCCTGGCCCTGGACAGCGAACCCGACCGCGCCCGTCTGGCCCGCGTGCTGGAGCACGGCCTGCAGCGCCCGGCCGGTTTCGTCCTGCCCATCCAGTGCTGGAACAGCCTCGACGGGCGGCGCTGGACCAGCGGCCCCTGGCCGTTGCGGCGCGAGCGTCTTTATCTGCTGCCCGGCGATTCCCCCCTGGGCTTCCGCCTGCCGCTGGACAGCCTGCCCTATATCCCCGCCGCCGATTATCCCTGGCATATCCCGCAGGATCCCTTCGCCCCGCGCGGCCGCCTGCCCGATCCCCGGCATCATGCCGCCGCCAGCCGGGTGGAACGGCAATCGCCGCTGCCGGCCGACGAAACCCCGCCGCCGCCGCCCGCCGCGCAGCAGGTGCGCACCGCGTTGTGCCTGCAGCCGCGCGACGGCAAGCTCTGCCTGTTCCTGCCGCCGCTGACCGATGCCGACAGCTTCGTGGAGCTGGTGGCCGCCATCGAGGACACCGCCGCCGAGCTGTCGCTGCCGCTGCGTCTGGAAGGCTATCCGCCGCCCGACGATCCGCGCCTCAACGTCATCAAGGTCACCCCCGATCCCGGCGTCATCGAGGTCAACATCCACCCCGCCCCCGATTGGGCGCAACTGCGCGACACCACCGTCAGCCTTTACGACCTGGCCCGCGAGGCCCGCCTGGGCGCCGAGAAATTCATGGTGGACGGCCGCCATGTCGGCACCGGCGGCGGCAACCATATCGTGGTGGGCGGCGCCTCGGCCGCCGACAGCCCCTTCCTGCGCCGCCCCGATCTGCTGGCCAGCCTGATCCGCTACTGGCAGACCCATCCCTCCTTGAGCTATCTATTCTCCGGCCTGTTCATCGGCCCCACCAGCCAGGCGCCGCGCATCGACGAGGCGCGCGACGACAGCCTCTACGAGCTGGAGATCGCCCTGGGGCAGATCCCGCGCCCCGGCATGGAATGCCCGCCCTGGCTGATCGACCGCATCCTGCGCAACGTGCTGATCGACGTTTCCGGCAACACCCACCGCACCGAGATCTGCATCGACAAGCTCTATTCCCCCGACGGCCCCACCGGACGGCTGGGGCTGGTGGAGTTCCGCGCCTTCGAGATGCCGCCGCACGCCCGCATGAGCTGCGCCCAGCAACTGCTGCTGCGCGCCCTGATCGCCCGCTTCTGGTTCGAGCCCTATACCCGGCCGCTGGTGCGCTGGGGCCACGCCCTGCGCGACCGCTTCATGCTGCCGCATTTCGTCTGGCAGGATTTTACCGAGGTGCTGGCCGAACTGCGCGCCGCCGGTTACGGGTTCCAGGACAGCTGGTTCGAACCCCATTTCGAATTCCGCTTCCCCCGCTTCGGCGAGGTGCGCTACGGCGGCGTGGGGGTGGAACTGCGCCATGCCCTGGAGCCCTGGCACGTCATGGGCGAGGAACCCGGCGCCGGCGGCACCGTGCGCTATGTGGACAGTTCGCTGGAGCGCCTGCAGGTGCGGGTGGACGGCCTGATCAGCCAGCGCCATGCCGTTACCTGCAACGGCGTGGCCCTGCCGCTGGCCGCCACCGGCCGCCCCGGCGAATTCGTGGCCGGGGTGCGCTACCGCGCCTGGCAACCGCCGTCGTGCCTGCATCCCACGATCGGCGTGCACACGCCGCTGGTGTTCGACGTGGCCGACCGCTGGTCGGGCCGTTCCCTGGGCGGCTGCACCTATCACGTGGCCCATCCCGGCGGACGCAACTACACCAGCTTTCCGGTCAACGCCAACGAGGCGGAAAGCCGCCGCCTGGCCCGCTTCCAGCCCTTCGGCCACACGCCCGGCGCGTTGCATCCGCTCGCCCCCGCCCTCAACCCCGATTTCCCGCTAACCCTCGACCTGCGCCGCGCAATGGGCTAAGCATGGCATCAGGGACGAACAGGGCGGAACGGATCGGCAGATGAGCATGGAACCCAGCGAACAGGGCTGCCTGCCGGGGGCGTTCCGCCTGGGCTATCCGCTGCTGCGCGGCCGCTGGGACGAAATGGTGGACGGGGACGGCACATTGCGCCCGCACTGGGAGCCGCTGATGGGCGCCCTGGCCGCCCTGCCCGCCGCCGAGATGGAGCGGCGCTGGGCCGGCGGTCAGCGTCTGATCCGCGAGAACGGCGTCACCTACAATGTTTACGGCGACCCGCGCGGGCTGGACCGCCCCTGGCAGCTGGATCCGGTGCCGATGATCCTGCCGGCGCGGGAATGGCGGGGCATCGCCGCGGCGCTGGCGCAACGCGCCCGTCTGCTGAACAGGATCCTGGCCGATCTCTACGGCCCGCGCACCCTGCTGGCGCAGGGGCTGCTGCCCCCCGCCCTGGCCTTCGCCCATCCCGGCTATCTGCGCCCCTTGCGCGGCGTGACGCCCCGGGACGGCATCTATCTGCATTTTTACGCCGTCGACATCGCCCGCGCCCCCAATGGCCAATGGCAGGTGATGAGCGACCGCTGCGAGGCGCCCTCGGGCGCCGGGTACGCCCTGGAAAACCGCGTCATCATCTCGCGCATCCTGAACGACCTGATGAAATCCTACGCCGTCGAGCCGCTCACCCCCTTTTTCCAGACCCTGCGCGACGATCTGGCGGCGTTGAGCCCGCGCAGCCGCGAAACGCCGCGCACCGTGCTGCTCACCCCCGGCCCCTATAACGAAACCTATTTCGAACACGCCTATCTGGCCCGCCATCTGGGCTTCACCCTGGTGGAGGCCGAGGATCTGACCGTGCGCGACGGCCGGGTGTTCCTGAAAACCCTGGACGGCCTGCAGCCGGTGGACGTGATCCTGCGCCGCACCGACGCCGCCTTCTGCGATCCGGTGGAACTGCGCGGCGATTCGGCCCTGGGCGTGGCCGGACTGGTGCAGGCGGTGCGGGCCGGCACCGTGGTGGTGGCCAACATGCTGGGATCGGGCGTGGTGGAAGGCGGCTGTCTGGCCCCCTTCCTGCCGGCCCTCAGCCGCCATCTTCTGGGCGAGGACCTGGCCATGCCCGGCGTCCCCAGCTGGTGGTGCGGCCACGATGCCGACCGCGCCCAGGTGCTGGAGCGCCTGGACAAACTGGTGATCCGGCCCTTTCTGACCTCGGGCGGACGCGGAACCTTACGCTTCGGCGAGCATCTGAACAGCGCCGGGCGCGAGGATCTGGCCGCGGCCATCCGCCGCCGTCCCGGCGATTTCCTGGCCCAGGCCCGGCCCAAATTCTCCACGGTGCCGGTGTGGGGCAAGGGCGAGCTTGATCCCCGCCCCATGATGCTGCGGGTCTTCCTCGCCGCCCACGACGGCGACTATGCCGCCATGCCGGGCGGCCTGGCCCGCATCGCCTCGGAACGGGATGGTCTGATCGTCTCCATGCAACAGGGCGGCGGCAGCAAGGATTGCTGGGTGCTGGGCGAGCGCCAGGCCCGCCCGGCCACGGCCAGCCGTCCCAAGGCGGCGCCGGTGCGGCTGGTGCGCGGCTCCCTCGATCTGCCCAGCCGCGTCGCCGATAATCTGTTCTGGTTCGGCCGCCATGTGGAACGCACCGAGGATATGGCCCGGCTCTTACGCGCCATTCTGTCGCGGCTGGACGAGGGGGCCGACGGCGGCGGCGCCGACGAGCTGCCCATGGCCGCCGAACTGCTGCGCCGGGTGTTCCGGCCGCCGCAAAAAACCCGGACCATCGGCGCCTTCGCCCTGATGGCCTTCGATCCGGCCCATGCCGACGGTCTGGCGGCCACGGTGCAGCGGGTGGGGCGCATGGCCTCGCTGGTGCGCGACCGCCTGTCCGCCGACACCTGGCGCGCCGTCGGCCGCCTGGCCGAAACGGTGGACGCCCAGGACGACGGCAACCGCCTGAACCACGAGGACGCCCTCTCGGCCCTCAACGACGTGGTGCTGGCCGGCGAGGCCTTGAGCGGCCTGGCCATGGAGAACATGACGCGCGGCCTGTCCTGGCGCTTCGTCGATATCGGCCGGCGCCTGGAACGGGCCGTGCATGTGGTGGAAACCCTGTCGGGCGCCCTGGCCTACAAGGACGGCGTGGCCGGGCCGGAACTGGATGTGCTGCTGGAAATCTCCGACAGCACCATCACCTACCGCTCGCGCTACTTCTCGGCGCCGCAGTTCGCCCCGGTGCTGGACCTTTTGCTGGCCGACGAAAGCAATCCCCGCTCGCTGGCCTTCCAGATCGTGGCCTTGAGCGCCCATATGGAGCAGTTGGCCGTCACCCGCCGGTCGGTGTTCTACGGCCCCGAACAGCGTCTGGCCATCTGGCTCAGCGGCGCCGTGCGCACCGCCGATCTTCTGGCCCTGTGCCGCCCCGACGAGGACGGCGGCTACCATAATCTGGAAGGCTTCCTGGAAACCCTGCGCTCCAAGCTGTGGGAGCTTTCGGAAACCCTTACGCGCGATTATTTCACCCATGCGGTCAGCCGCAGCTCCGCCCCCGCCGCCCTGCGCGAGCCCCAGCCATGATCTATCTGATCCGTCACGTCACCACCTACAGCTACGCCGAACCGGTGCTGGTGGCCTACCACCACGCACACCTGACGCCGCGCGGCTTCGATGGCCAGAGCTGCCGCCGCAGTTCCTTGCGCATCCATCCCGCCCCCACCCTGCTGGACGAGACGGGCAGCGATTATTTCGGCAACCGGGTGGCTTTCTTCACCCTGCAGGAGGCGCACCGCACCCTGACGGTGGAGGCCACCAGCCGGGTGGAGGTGCATCCCCGCGCCCTGCCCGCGCCCGGCGAAACCCCGCCCTGGGAAACGGTGGCGGCCATGCTCCGCGCCGCCAATGGCCCCACCCTGCTGGACGCCATGGAATTCACCTTCGACAGTCCCTTCATCCCCTGCGGCGATCCGGCCCTCCTCGCCTATGCCGCCCCCAGCTTCCCGCCGGAACGGCCCATCCTGGCCGGCCTTCTGGACCTCATGCACCGCCTTTACCGGGATTTCACCTACGACCCCGCCGCCACCACCCTGGCCACGCCGATTTTGCGGGTGCTGGCGGAGAAACGCGGGGTTTGCCAGGATTTCGCCCATCTGGCCATCGGCTGTCTGCGCGCCCTGGGGCTGGCGGCGCGCTATGTGTCGGGCTATCTGCTGACCCGGCCCCCGCCCGGCCGGGAAAAACTGCGCGGCAGCGACGCCTCCCACGCCTGGCTTTCGGCCTGGGTGCCCGGCGCCGGCTGGATCGATCTCGATCCCACCAACGACTGCATTCCCGGCAAGGAACATATCACCACCGCCTGGGGCCGCGACTACGGCGACGTCAGCCCCTTGCGCGGCGTGGTGCTGGGCGGCGGCGACCACAGCCTGAAGGTGGCGGTGGACGTGGAGGCGCTATGATCCCCCTCGCTCGGCGGTGAGCGCGCCCCCCTCCGGCGGCATCCAGCCGCGGCCCGCCCGCGCCATGCAGCGCGTGATTTCGGCGGAAGCGGCGCGGCAGCCTTGCGACAGTTCATCCAGCAGCGGCCCCATGGCCGCCCGTCCGGCATCGCCCACGCGGTGCGCCACGTCCTGCAACTGGCGGCAGGCCTGATCCAGCGCCGCATCCTGCCAGGGAGCGGTGCGGCCGCGCACATCCTCGGCGATATCCACCAGATGCAGGCTGTGCATCCGCATCAGGCGCTCGTCGGGCTGCTGGGCCGAGAACAGCTGCAGCAACTGTTTTTCCAGCCAGGCGATCTGCACGCCGTGCCGCTCGATCTTCAACAGGTTGAGACGCTGGCGCACCTGCCGGATATCCCGTTCCAGCCCGGTTTCGTCGACGCGATACACCTTGGCCGCCACCGGATTGGGCACCTCCAGCATGGGCGCCGATTCGCCGCCGACGCTGGGACGGTGATTCTTGCGGCGGTCGGGGCCGACATAATCGTGGGTGACGACAAAGGGTTTCCGGGCCAGCACCAGCGTGCGCATGCGCGACAGCATGCTGTCGGGGGCCACCGGCATCAGCAGCACATCGTCGGGGCCGCAATCCACCAGCCGGCGCACATACTCGAACTCGGCCATGGTGGACAGCATCACCACCAGCGGAAAGGGATGCGGCCCCAGGCGGTTGTGGCGCAAATCGCGCACCAGCTCGCCCAGGAACAGATCCTCCATTTCGCTGACCATGACCATCAGATCGAATTTGCTGTCGGTCAGGGCCCGTTGCACCTGCAGGCCGTTGGTGGCTTCCACAATTTGCTGACAACCGATCCGGCGCAAGGCCTCGCGCAGGCCCTGACGCAGACCGGGATTGTCCACGGCCACCAAGGCATCGACCTTGCTGAAGTCGCCGGCCGGGATCACGGCTCAAACCTCATCTCACGCCTCAAGAGTTATTGTTATATTACATATTTGACATCACCCTATCATACCAACCTGCACTGAATGAGACTCACAACGGGGATTCCCAAGACGGTCGGAATGTGAATCACTCTGGCAAACAGCTGGAGGTATGCCGTGGCAGCGCCGATC
>JAJXUO010000027.1 GCA_021782815.1 Pseudomonadota bacterium | reverse complement strand
AAACGTTGGAGCTGCGTTTCGAGGTGAGCGATACCGGCATCGGCATTCCGCCCCATATCCGGCAAAAGCTGTTCCGCTCCTTCAGCCAGGCCGATACCTCCATCAACCGCCGCTACGGCGGCAGCGGCCTGGGCCTGGCCATCTGCCGCCGCCTGGTGGAGTTGCAGGGCGGCCATATCGGCGTCGAGAGCGAGGCCGGTACCGGCAGCACGTTCTGGTTCAGCCTGCCTTACGCCATCGCCCGGGACGAACGGCCGACGCCGCCGCGGCTGCCGGTGGCCACCGGTCTGCCGCCGTTGCGGATCCTGCTGGCCGAGGACAACGCGGTGAACCGCAAGGTGGCCGTGGCCCTGCTGGAACGCTGGGGGCATCGGGTACAGGCGGTGGTCAACGGCCACGAGGCGGTCGAGGCGGCGCGCGATCGGATCTTCGACCTGATCCTCATGGACATGCAGATGCCGGAGATGGACGGCCTGGAGGCCACCGGCCGCATTCGCGCCCTGCCCGACGAACGGGCCCGCGTGCCCATCATCGCCCTCACCGCCAACGCCATGCCGGGCGACGAACAGCACTGTCTGGCGGCGGGCATGAACGGCTATGTCAGCAAGCCCATCGAGCTCGACACCCTGTTCGCGGTGATTCAAAGGGTTTTTTCAAACCGATAGGCACCAGCCGTCGCCGTGCAGCCAGCAGCCGGGGCCGGGCGCATGGGCATCCAGGCGCAGGCCGCGCACCCGGGTCACCGCCGGATCGCCGAGGGCGTGGTCCAGGGCCGCCAGCGCCCGTTCGCCACGGGCGCCCTGGCAGGAATAGAAGCGCTGCGCCGACAGCATGCGGGCCTCCCAGCGCCGGGGATCGTCGCCCCGGGTCAGCAGAAACACGAAGCCGGTATCGCCGCTGCCGGTCAGCGGCACCACTATGCGGCCGCCGGGGCGCAGAGCCGCCAGCCAGGCCGGCGGCAGCGACGCCATGCCGGCGCTGATGAAAATGCCGTCCAGAACCGGCAGATCCAAGGCCAGGGCATCGCCCACCACCTCCACCTGCGGCCAGGAAGCCAGACGCCCCCGGGCCGAGGCCGCCAGCACCGGATCGATCTCGGCGGCGAGGATCCGCCCCTCCCGGCCCACCATCTCGGCCAGCAAGGCGCTGAAATAGCCGAGCCCGGCCCCCACATGCAGCAGGGTCTGGCCGGGTTGCGGCGCCAGGGCCTCGATAAAGCGGCCGATACGGGCCGGATTGCCGGAATTGAGGCGGCGCGAGGGATCCAGGGCGATGGCCACGGCATGACGCAGCACCTGCGGGCGTTCCGGCCCCACCAGGTAATAGCCGCCGTCCACATGCTCCACCAGCCAGGGCGGCGGCGGCAGAAAGGCGGCGCGATCCACGTCCACCAGGGCGCGCAGCAAAGCCGGATCGCCGAGGCCGCCCAGAACCGACACTTCCTCGGCATAGGCCCGGCGTGCCGCGTCCGTCTCCATCACCATTCCGGTCCCCCGCGTCCTGTTCAAGATACCAGGCTACAGCATACCATCTCCGGTGAAGCTGCGAATGGCCTGGACGCGGTTGCTGACCCCCAGCTTGCGGAAAATGCTGCACAGATGGCTTTTCACCGTGACTTCCGACAGCGCCAGACGGTTGGCGATGATCTTGTTGGGCAGGCCTTCCTTCAACAGCATCAGAATATCGCGTTCGCGCCGGGTCAGCTGATCGCGCCGGGCCGGACCGGCGGCGGCGCGGCCGGCGGCTTCGCCGGGCGGAGCCTCCAGCATCATCACCGGCAGGAATTTCTCGCCGGCCAATACCAGACGCAGCGCCGAGAGCATGGCCGCCCCCGACAACTTCTTGGGAATATAGCCCGAGGCTCCGGCATTGATGCTGTCCACCATCAGGTCGCGGTCCACCAGACCCGACAGCACCACCACCGGACAGGCGGGCAGGCGCGCCTTCATGGCGCCCACCGAGGCCGGCCCCACCATGCCGGGCATTTTCATGTCCAGCAGCAAGAGGTCGGGGGCCTCTCCGCCGTCCAGGCAATCGACCACCTCGGGCAGGCTTCCCGCCTCGGTGATGGTCACCTCCGGCGACAAGGACTGCAGGAACGGCCGCAGCCCCTCCCGGAACATGACGTGATCGTCGGCGAGCAGGATGCGCATGGTTCTGGGTACTCCTTACGTCTCGTTCTTCTCTTGGGGCCTGTTCTTCGCGGTGGATGCCATACAGGGCATATGCACCTCGAACCGGGCGCCCTGCCCGGTATTCACGGTTTCGATCCTTCCCCCCAACTCGGCCGCCAGTCCCAGCGAGACCGGCAACCCCAACCCCTTGCCCAGCGGCACCCCTGAACGGGCCGGCCGGAACAGACGTTCCAACACGTCCGGCGGCACGCCGGGACCATCGTCCTCGATGACGATCACCGCCTCGCCGCCGCCCTCGTCCATGCGGACGCCGAGCGCGATCCGGTGCGATGCCGCGCCGCCGGACCGGGCCATGTCGGCCATGATGGCCTCGCAGGCATTGATCAGCAACTGCTCCAGAATGATTTTCAGGCGATCCCGCTGCCCGAACAGCAGAACCGCGCCGTCGGGCCGCCGCCACTCGAAGCGGATCGACCGGGCGCAGGGCAGCGCCTTCACGCCGGCCAGCACCTCGTCGATCAACGGTTCCAGGGCGAAGACATCGGGCGGACCGGACTCCGGACGGCAATAGGACAAGACCCGGTCGAACACCTCCTGCACGCGGTGCACCTGATCCAGAACCACCGACAGGCTGCGTTTCTGGCGGGCGATGCCGGCGGCATCGCTGTCCGCCAGGCCGTCCAGGCGGTCGAGGGCGTTCTCGCCGGTCAGGCGCATGATGTTGAGGGGCTGGCTGACATCGTGCAGCAGGGAGGCCGCCAATCCGCCCAGCTGGGCCAGGCGATCGGCATGAATGAGCTGCGCCTCCATCTCGTGCGCGTCGGAAACATCCTCGACGATGGCCATGGCCAAACCGTCGTCGCTGCCGCAGGAGGAAATGGAAACCCGCACCCAGCGGGCCGTGCTCCCCGGCAAGGCCACGGGAAATTCCTCACCCTGCAGGGAATCCAGGCAGAGAGGCAAATCTTCGCCAATCATCAGCGGGATCAGCGCCTGCCCGGTCATGGCTTCCTCTCGTTGTCCCAGCATGGAGCAGAGGGTATCGTTGGCGGAGACGACTTGGAAATAAGGAATGTTCAAGACAGCCATACCGAAGGAGGCCGTCTTGAACGCGAGTTCCACTTTTCCATCAAACGAGGGCGGCGGATTATTGCTTTTTTCCATCATCGCCAGGCCCTTTCATATTCTTTTTGGAGCCGACTTCACTGGCCGACCCACTTACAGTTTAGGAACCTTTCACCGGAAAGCCATCAATCATGGGAAACACCTCCTCCCCTCTTTGGCGGAGATCTTCGCCTTAAGTATAGGAAGGACGGAAAATCTCCGCCGGTCCCCATACCGCCCCCCCTCCCCCCCCTCCCAAGCCTGCTGCCGCTAGACCTGCCCTGACGCTCCGGGTAAACTTGCCCGAACACTGTCCAAAAATGGGAAACATCCCTTGGGGTACACGGCAAAAAATCATATCAGGCCGAAAAAGCTGTCCGAGGCGGTGGCCCGCCATCTGGAATCGCTGATCCTGGAAGGCACGCTGCGCTCGGGCGAGCGCCTGCCGCCGGAACGCGAGCTGGCGCTGCGGCTGGACGTTTCGCGCCCCAGCCTGCGCGAGGCCCTGGCCACCCTGGAACAGCGGGGCATTCTGGAAACCCGGCGCGGCGGCACCTTCGTGGGCCCCATCCTGGGCGCCACCTTCGCCTCGGACCTCCAGGATCTGATGCGCAGCAGCCCCGACAGCCCCGGCGACTATCTGGAATTCCGCAGCGGCATGGACGGCATGGCCGCCGCCTTCGCCGCCGAACGGGCCTCGGATATCGATCTCGACACCATCGGCCAGCGTTTCCGCGCCATCGAGGAACGGCATCAGCGCGAACAGCCCGACGACGAGGCCGACGCCGACGCCCTGTTCCATCTGGCCATCTACGAGGCCAGCCATAATGTGCTGATGATCCAGATCATGGGCGGCCTGGCCGATCTTTTGCGGCAAGACGTGCTTTACAACCGCTTCAAGCTTTATAACCGCCAGGGCGTGCGCGAACTGCTGCTGGAGCAGCACCGCGCCATCCACGACGCCATTCAGGCCCGCGATCCCCAGGCGGCGCGCGCTGCGGCGGAGGCGCATGTGGCCTTCACCCGCGCCGCCCTGTCGGAGATCGACCGCACCGACACCCGCCTGGAACTGGCCTTGCGCCGCTTCGCCGAAACGGACGGCGGACCATGAGCGACGCGTCGTCTCCGCCTCCCCCGGCCACGCCCCTGGTCTGGCTCTTGCGCTCCCATCCGGAGGCGGCCGAGGATTATCTGGAATTCCGCTGGGTGGTGGCGCGCATCGCCGCCCGGCTGGCCGCCGAGCGCGCCACGCCGGAGGATATGCAGCGCATTACCGCCGCCTTCCAGCGGCTGGAACAGGCCCACGACGACCAGCGCCTGGACGAGGAGATGGCCGCCGACATCGCCTTTCACCGCGCCATCTACCGCGCCACCCACAACGCGGTGATGCACCACATCATGGAGCGGCTGCTCGGCCTGCTCGGCGACGATGTGTTCTACGACCGCGCCGCCTTTTACCGGCACGGCGAAACCCGCGCCGACCTGATGGACCAGCACCGCGCCCTCTATCAGGCCCTGGCCCGCAAGGACGCGGCGGGCGCCGTGACCGCCGCCGAAAGCCATATCCGCTATACCGGCAAGGCCTTGCGCCAATGGCGCACCGCCCAGGCGCGGCGCAGCGTGGCCCGGCGCCGCGCCGGCCGTATCGGCGCCGACGAGGAGGCCTAATACCAAATTGCAGTGATCGGAACCGATCACCGCACCCTCATACGCCGGGCGGGTTTCTCCGAAACCCTTGGCGTCGTGCCTGATGGCGCGCTTTGCCTCACCGCGCCATCAGGCGCGCGTCGCCTTGCTCCTAACCGGCGTCGCGATGCGTCAAACTCATCGCGACTTGGTATAAACCCCGCATCCTGACGCGGGATGGAGCCTCAGAGGCCCAGCACGAATTCCTCGTAGCCGATGCCGGTCTGGCGCAGATGCTCCTGCATCACCCCCAACGACAGGGCCATGCCCTGGTCGCTGCCGCCCAGTTTGCGTTCCTCTTGCAGCAACAGATCATAGATGGGGCGGATGCGCGCCACCGCCTCGCGCCGGGGCGAACGGCGGCTGGAATGATAGCCGATCAGCGCGTGATGAGGGTCGTAACTGGGCGTGACATGGGCCAGAACCCAATAATGATCGCCGTTCTTGGCCCGGTTGTTGACGTAGGCGAAGATCTCGTTTCCCGCCTGAATGACGTCCCACAGCAGCTTGAAGACGCAGCGCGGCATATCCGGATGGCGGATGATGCTGTGCGGCTGCCCCATCACCTCCGCCTCGGAATAGCCCGACACCTCCTGGAAGACGTCGTTCACATAGGTGATGCGGCCGGCCACGTCGGTCTTGCTGACGATGATTTCCGTCTCGGGGAAAGTGCGCTCCCGCCCCGTTAAGGTGATGTCTCCCGCCATGAAGCCTCCCCTCCCGATCCGATATGAATCAAGACGATATACAGACATCATTGTTAGGGATATTCACCTACACGACAAGCAACTAAAAATTGTCATTTCGGCCATTACGAAAATATTCGCAAGCCTGAAAGTTGAATGCTTCAGGTTTTACAAATTATTTAAAAGAAATATGAAATTATAAAATAGGCTTCAGCAGGCTTTGCCATGAAAAACCGGCAAGCGCACCACTTGCGACCAGTAATCCCCCACCTGACGCATCAGGCTCAGGTAATGATCATATTCCACCGGTTTGGCGATATAACTGTTGGCGCCACGCTGGTAGCACAGCGAAACGTCCACTTCGCTGGTGGAAGTGGTCATCACCACCACCACGATATCGCGCAAAAGATCGTCGGCACGGATGGCCTTCAGGGTTTCATGCCCGTTCATGCGCGGCATGTTGATGTCCAGCAGGATCAGGTCGGGGCGGGGCACATCGGCATACTCCCCGTCCTGACGGAGGAAGGTCATGCAGTCGACACCGTCCTGGACATGGAACAGCGTATGGGCACCGCCCCAGGCCCGCAACGCGTGCTTGGCCAAACCGGCATCACCCATATTGTCCTCTACGAGCAAGATGACGATCGGCTTGCCCGGTGCGGTCATCCACTCCCTCCCTGCATTGCAAAAGCGACGAACTATACAGAAGATTGTGGGGGATATGTCAATGGATTTAATTTTATCAAAAAATATGAAAAAAATATTGGTATTTTCTCCGAGCCCTCGTATCGCATTGATAATCAATAAAATAATAAACGAGGCCTCAGGTGTAGATCTGCCAACCCTGCAACAGGCGGGGCGGCGCCGCCAGGGGCAGCGAGGGCGAGATCACCGCTCCGGAAAAGAAATGAAACCCTACCCGCTGACCGTATTTCACCTCCTGGCCAGTATCGGCGTTCCACAGGCAAAGATGAAAACCGAAATCGGCGGTATCGCGCGCCACCACCGTCAACAGAGCCTGAACGGCCAGATCGGTGAACCCGGCCTGCCGGGCCTGCAGGGTATTGATGCACAGAAACTCCACTCCGGCCTCGCGCAACACCCGCGCGGTATCGCGGTCGGGCATCATGCGCACCCCCGCCTTGCCGCCCCGCGCCCGGCATAGCCGCACCACCTCGCGCAGCTGATGCCGGGGCAGCTGCGCGATGGTGCCGCTCAGCTCGAACACCACATGCCCGGCATTCCGGGCCGATACCGCCGTCACCGCCCGCTCCAACGCTCCCGGCGCCTCCAGAACGGCGCCATTGACCGCCAGCGGCAGAAACAGCACGCCGCGATCCGCGCCATAACCGCCGGCGGCATGAACCAGCGCCTCGTTGACGTCGAGGGCCAGGGGATCCTCGTTTCCGGCGAACAGGGTGGCGGCCTCATACATCACCTGGCCGCCGAAATCGCGGCGGATACGGGCGCGGTTGCCGATCAGGCGCTGATGTTTGCCGTCCCAGACCCCCTGGAACTCCACCGACAGATGCAATCCGTGCGGCTGAGCGGCCAGGCGGGCGGCGGCATCCATGCGCGCCACCAGATCCTCGCCGTCCACCGCCTGCAACTGCGATAGCGGCACCATCTGCGCCACCACGTCGAGGCCGATCTCCGAACCGCCCACCAGATGCTGGCGGATCTCCTGGCTCAGCGCCATGGCCCGCACATGCCCCTCCGCCGCGCTTTGATTGGGAAACAACAGTAGATATTGCCCTTCGGCCAGGCGCAGGCAGGCATCTGTGCCGCTCAGACGACGGCGCAGGATCTGTTCGGTAATGGATACCGCCTTGGCCAGCAGCGTTTCCGTCTCGGCGCCGCGCGGCCCCAGGTCCACCATGCTTTGGATGCACACCAGATGCAGCTTGCCGTAGCTACCCTCGCCGCCGTTGCGCAGCAGGGCGCCTACCAGATCCTCGAAACGGCGGCGGTCCGACAAGATGTCCGGCGGGGTCATGCTGGGGCACCCTTCGATTGTTCTTCCCGGACAGAATAAGGTAATTCCGGGTAAGGGGCGCTCAAAAAAACCGGCGGCCATGCCCGGCCGCCGGTTTTCCGACGCACAAGATCCGCCGCTTTCAGGCGGCCTTCGCCTGCAGCTTCTTCATATCGGGCAAAAACACCGTCAGCAGGCCCAGCAACGGCAGGAACGAGCAGAGCTTGTAGACGTAATCGATGCCCCGGGCGTCGGCGATCACCCCCAGCACGGCGGCGCCGATACCGGCGATGCCGAACGCCAGACCGAAGAACAGCCCGGCGACGGTCCCCACCCGGCCCGGCACCAGTTCCTGGGCGAAGACGATGATGGCCGAGAAAGCCGAGGACAGGATCAGCCCGATGATCACCGTGAGCGCCGCCGTCCAGTAGAGATTGGCGTAAGGCAGGGCCAGGGTGAAGGGCAGCACCCCCAGGATCGAGCCCCAGATCACGTATTTGCGGCCGTAACGGTCGCCCAGCGGCCCGCCCACCAGGGTGCCCGCCGCCACCGCCCCCAGGAACAGGAACAGCAGAAACTGGGCATCGCGCACCGACAGGGCGAATTTATGCATGAGGTAGAAGGTGTAGTAGCTGGACAGGCTGACCATGTAGACATGCTTGGAGAAGATCAGCAGGCAGAGCACCGCCAGGGCCAGGCCGACGCGGGCCCGCGGCAGCGGCACCTTGAGCGACAGCGCCGCCTTGCGGGCCTGCCGGGCATGATGCTCCTTGTACCAATGCCCCACCTGCCACAGCACCAGCATGGCCACCAGGGCCGCGCCCGAGAACCAGGCCACGCTGGACTGGCCGCGCGGCGCGATGATAAAGGCGGCCAGCAGCGGCCCGAGGGCGGTGCCGGAATAGCCGCCCACCTGGAACAGCGACTGGGCCAGGCCGAGGCGCCCGCCCGAGGCCATGCGGGCCACCCGCGAGGATTCCGGATGGAACACCGACGAGCCCATCCCCACCAGACCGGCGGCCAGCAACAGCAGCAGGTAATGATGCACCGCCGCCAGCAGCAACAGGCCCACCAGGGTGAAGCCTATGGCGATGGACAGCGAATAGGGCTGGGAGCGCTTGTCGGTATAAAAGCCGACCACAGGCTGCAGCAGCGAGGCGGTGAGCTGGAAGGTGAAAGTGATCATGCCGATCTCGGCGAAGCTAAGACCGTAATTGGCTTTCAGCATGGGATAGATGGCCACCAGCATGGACTGCATCATATCGTTCAGCATATGGCAGAAACTGATGGCGGCGATGATGGGGAAAACGGTGGTTCCGGCCGATATGGCGACCGCGCCCGCGCTGCTCTTCTCGCTCAACAGGGAACACTCCATGACCGGGCGGAAAAAGCACCGCCCTTGATCTTATACCAAATTGCAGTGATCGGAACCGATCACTGCACCCTCATGCGCCGGGCGGGTTTCTCCGAAACCCTTGGCGTCGTGCCTGATGGCGCGCTTTGCCTCACCGCGCCATCAGGCGCGCGTCGCCTTGCTCCTAACCGGCGTCGCGATGAGTCAAACTCACCGCGACTTGGTATTATCCCGTATGATAGTCATTTGCGGTTGGACCTGCATTCGTGAGATGCTCTTGTTGTTTCGCAAGTGGGGCAGAGATCATGGGCATGTTTTCCTCGAAAGCGCCGCCGCCCTTGAGCCGCCATGCCGAGCGCATCCGCTGGCTGGAGGAGGTGGACGGCCCGCTGGTGCCGGTGGCCGCCGATTACGACGCCCATGAAACCGTGCCGCGCCACAGTCACAGCCGCGCCCAGCTGCTTTATGCCTGGAGCGGCGCCGTCATCGTCACCACCGGCGAAGGGCGTTGGCTGATCCCCCCCGATCACGCCTTATGGATTCCGCCCCATGTCGAGCACGCGGTGGAGGCGCACGGCCCCCGCCATGGCGCCGTGCGCATGCGCTCGCTGTTCGTGCGGCCCGACGCCCTGGCCGAACTGCCCCGCGCCAGCCGGGTGGTGGGCATGACCGATCTCATGCGCAGCCTGATCGTGGAGGCGGTGGCCATTCCGCTGCGCGACGGCACCTGCCGCCGCGACGAACTGATCATGGCCCTGCTGAAGGAGGAGATCGTGCGCCTGCCGGAAAAGCCGCTGGGCCTGCCCCTGCCCCGCGACGAACGGCTGGCGGCCCTGTGCCGCGACTTTCTCGACGCCCCCTCGCCGCACACCACCATCGATCTGTGGGCCGACCGTCTGGCCATGAGCCGCAGCACCTTCACCCGGCTGTTCCGCCGCGAAACCGGCCTGGGCCTGGCCGCCTGGCGCCAGCAGGCCTGTCTGTTCGCCGCCCTGCCCCGGCTGGCCGACGGCGAGGCGGTGACCAGCGTCGCCCTGGATCTGGGCTACGACAGCATCGCCGCCTTTTCCACCATGTTCAAACGCGTGCTGGGGGCTCCGCCCAGCGATTATCTGGGCATGGCCCACCACCGCATTCCGCGCGGATGAGCCATGCGCCAAAAAACCACCATTGACGATGCGGCCACTCCCTGGCGCACTATATAGCCATCGGGCATCCGCCCGCCTTGTTTCATCCGCGAGAGGTCTTCCCCCGTGTTTACAGTTCGCTCCGCTCGTCTGACCGCGGCCGCCGTGGCCGCTCTCGTCAGCATCGCCAGCGTTCCGGCCTTCGCCGATCCGCTGATTTCCGCCTCCGAGGCCAAGCTGCCCAACGACAGTTCGGTCCTGGGCGCCACCCGCGGCATCACCCGCGGCCCCACCATCCGTCCGGAACTGCCGTCCGGCACCATCGCCGCCGGCAAGCCCTTCGATTTCCATATCCTGTTCCAGGCCCATGGCGGCGCCAAGGTGGACACCGCGTCGGTGCGCGTCACCTATCTGAAAAGCCCGCATGTGGATCTGACGCCGCGCTTGAAGCCCTACATCACCGCCCAGGGCATCGACATGAGCAAGGCGGAGATCCCCGCCGGCGTGCATGAGCTGCGCGTGCAGGTGGAAGATAGCGACGGCCATATGGGCAGCACCGTCGTCACCCTGAACGCCGCCCGCTGATCCCTTCCCCCGTCATCGTACCGGGCATCAGGCTTATGAGCCGATGCCCGGTAAGAATTTGATGATGCCGGTGATCAGCGTGCCCGCCGCCGTCAGCAGCACGGTGATGATGTTGATGTAATTGGCCAGGCTTTCGATGCGCAGGCGCAAGCCGCCCGCCGTTTCGCCCTTGGTGGCGGAATGGCGGGCCAGCATGGTGGCCAGCTCGAAAGCCAGCGATTCCTCGTCGGGACCGCGGCGGCGGCGCAGCCAGCCGCCCAGCTGGCTGCCGGTGAGATAGCTGAAACCGATACTGGCGGCGAACTCCGCCACCTCCAGCCAGTCATGCCCGTTTTGCGGCAGGACCGGCACATGATCGATCAGGCTGGTGGTCACCAGCATGCCGTAGATCGACAGGGCGGCGATGACCACCGCCGCCACCAGGGTGGCGCGAATGGAGCGGGCGTGGTACCAGCCGAACGGCAGCGGCAGCAGCACCGACAGCACCCGCAGCCACCAGGGATTGAGATCCCAGACGCCGACGATCAGCAGATGCGCCAGATAAAGCAGCAGCGCCGCCAGCAGCGGCAGCAGAATATCGCGGGCCACCGGCAGGGCCAGCGGCAGCGGCGCCGCGCTCATCTGCAAGGGCCGCGCGGTGCGCGCCGCGTCCACATGGCTGCCCACCCGATGCATGGCCGCCTCCAGGCTTTCCAGCCGCGCCTCCATCTGGGCGAAGCGATCCAAAACCGGACGCAGCAGGCTCAAATCCCGGCCGCAATGTTTGCAGACCAGGGCCTTGTCCTTGATTTCCTCGTCGCAGAACGGGCAATTCACGGCGGTTTGCTCCTGCCAGGATAGGGTGGAAGAGTCATATCGCCGCCCCGGCGGAAAAGCCACGGGGAAAAAATCGAGGGCTGCCGCCAGCACACGGCAGATGCGCTGCGGTGCGCAATTGAAAAAATCCGCCATTGCTCTTAGCATGACGCCCTTTTCCACAAACTCCGAGCGCGGAACGATGCGTGGTTTCATGGCAGGGCTTCGGCTGACGGTGGCGGCGCTGGCCGTCTTGACCCTGGTGCGGGATCCGGCGATCGCCGCCCCCGCCGCCCCTCCGGCGACACCCGCGCCAGCGGCCGTCACACCGGCGACAACGGCCGTCAAGGCCGCCACGCCGGCGGCGCCGGCCCCGCAGGCCGAACGGCGGGTGGCCCTGGTCATCGGCAACGGCGCCTACCGCGCCGTGCCCGCCCTGGCCAATTCCGACAACGACGCCCGGCTGATGGCCTCCACCCTGCATGATCTGGGCTTCACCCTGATCGGCGGCGGCCCGGTGCTGGACGCCGATAAGACCACCATGGAAAACAGCATCCGCGACTTCGGCCGCGCCCTCAAGGGCGGCGCCATCGGGCTGTTCTACTATTCCGGCCACGGCATCCAGGCCAACGGCGAGAATTACCTGGTGCCGGTTTCGGCCTCCATCTCGGAAGAGGCCGACATCAAGTACGAACTGGTGGATATCGGCTACGTGCTGGACGAAATGGCCCAGGCCGGCAACCGCCTCAACATCATCATGCTGGACGCCTGCCGCAACAATCCCCTGGGCAACGGCACCCGCGCCCTGTCGGGCGGCCTCGGCCAGATGACCGCCCCGGCCGGCACGGTGATCAGCTACGCCACCCAGCCCAACAACGTGGCCCTGGACGGCCTGGGCAAGGACAGCCCCTACACCACCGCCCTGGCCTCGGCGCTGCGCAAGCCGGGGCTGGACCTTTTCGCCACCTTCAACGAGGTGGGGCTGGAGGTGAAGGAGGCCACCAAGGGGCGCCAGCAGCCCTGGCTGTCGGTTTCGCCCATCGAGGGGCAGTTCTATTTCGCCGGACGCGGCAACGCCCCCGCCGTTCAGACCGCCGACGCCGACGCCACCTTCTGGGACGAGGTCAAGCAAAGCACCCGCGCCATCGATCTCAACGAATATCTCACCCGTTTCCCCAACGGCCGCTTCACCGTCGAGGCCCAGCACCGCCTGACCGCCGATTGCGAGGCCGCCACGCAAAGCGGCCAGGGCGCCCGGCGCCATGATCTGCCGCTGGACCGCATCGATACCGACCAGGCCATCACCGCCTGCCGCGCCGCCCCGGCCACCCCCCATGTGGATTATCTGCTGGGCCGCGCCCTGGAGGCCGCCGCCCGCCTGCCCGAGGCCTACAAGGCCTACACCGCCGCCGCCGAGGGCGGCGTGCCCGAGGCCGAGGCCGCCCTGGCCGCCGCCTACGACAGCGGCAAGGGCCTGCCCCGCGATCCGGCCCAGGCCGTACACTGGTACGGCAAGGCCGCCGAGCGCGGTTATGGCCCGGCTCAGACCCGGCTGGGCGATCTTTACGCGCAAGGCCAGGACGGCCTTGCCCAAAGCGATGCCGAGGCCCGCGGCTGGTACGAGAAGGCCGCCCGCCAGGACGAGGCGGCGGCCCAGCTGGCCCTGGCCCGTCTCTACGAGCAGGGACGCGGCGTGGCCAAGGATCCGGTCGCGGCGGTGCGCTGGTATCGCGCCGCCGCCCAGCACGGCCTGGCCGAGGCTGAAAACGCCGTGGGCTACGCTTATGCCTCGGGCTTCGGCAGCCCGGTCAGCCCCAGCCAGGCCGCCCAATGGTACCGCAAGGCCGCCGAACAGGGCTATGCCCCGGCCCAGCGCAATCTGGGCTGGTGCTACCAGTACGGCCAGGGCGTGGCCGCCGACCTCACCGCGGCGGCGCATTGGTACGAAAAGGCCGCCGACCAGGGCGACGCCCGCGCCAAGGCCTATCTGTCGTCCCTGGGCACCACCCCTTGACCTCGGTGCATTGACGTAAACAAAAGACTCAAAAACGCGTCAATGCACCTCAGCGTCATCGGCGCGGATGTCGGCCAGGAAGGTCTGCACATGTCCGCGCAGGACGTCGCATTGGGCGGCCAGATCGTTCATGGCCGACATCATGCCGGTGGCGGCCTGGCGGGTATCGTCGGCGGCTTTTTGCACCCCGTCCACATTGCGGCTGACCACGCGGGTGCCGTCGGCCGCCTGTAAAACGTTGCGGGCGATCTCGCTGGTGGCTTGGCCCTGGCCATCCACCGCCTGAGCCACCAGGGCGCCGATCTCGTCGATGCGGCGGATGGTGGCGGAGATGCCGTCGATGGCGCCGACCGCCTCGTCGGTGGCGCCCTGCACGGCGGCGATCTGCTGGCCGATCTCCTCGGTGGCCCGCGCCGTCTGGTTGGCGAGGTTCTTTACCTCGCCCGCCACCACGGCGAAGCCTTTGCCGGCCTCGCCCGCCCGCGCCGCCTCGATGGTGGCATTGAGGGCCAGAAGGTTGGTCTGGCTGGCGATATCGTTGATCAGTTGCACCACGTCGCCGATGCGGCGCGCCGCCTCGGCCAGCCCGCGCACCTTATCGGTGGCCTGCACCGCCTCGACGGCGGCGGCCGTGGCGATCCGTGTCGACTGATCCACCTGGCGGCGGATTTCCGCCACCGAGGCCGAAAGTTCCTCGGCCGCCGACGCCACCGTCTCCACATTGGACGAGGCCTGCGCCGCCGCCGTGGCCGAAGACAGGGCCAGGCCGCTGGTGGTCTCGGCGTCGCCGTGCATGCCGTTGGCGGTTTCGCGCAGCCGCCCCAGCGCCGCCACCACCGTATCCAGGCTAGCGGTGGCGGTTTTCAAAAAGGCCTCGGCCAGGCTGGCGATCCGACCGGCGCGGCGGGCCTGATCGGCATGCTCGCTGCGGCTGACCGCATCGAGGCGGCGCACCTCCTCCTGTTTCTGCCGGAAGACCGCCAGCGCCCGGGCAATGCCGCCGAACTCGTCGCGCCGCTCGGCCGACAGGCGGAACGGCGCGGTGCCGTCATGCATCACCGTATCGAGATCCGCCGCCAGGCCGGCGAAGGCCCGCCCCATCACCACGCCTAAGCTGACCGCCGCCACCAGCCCGGCGCAGATGGTGCCGGTAAAGATCAGCGCCAGCAGCCAGATCGCATCTCGCCCCGAGCTGCGGGCGGTCTGGGCCGCCCGCAACAATCCGACGCCTTCCCGGCTCAAGCGGCCGCGCACCTCGGTCAGCAGACGGTCGTTGCCGTGATCCATATCGTCCGACATCTTGTCGAACCCGGTCATCAGGACATTGCCGGCCTCGACGCCGCTGGCGATATAAACATGGGCCATCTTGCGCCCCAGGGCGTAGTAGCCGGGAAATTGTCCCGCCATCCCGTCCAGCACCCGCACGGTTTCCGTCATGCCGAGGGCGGCGGCCTGGCGCCGGGCGTCCCGCATATCGGCGGCGAACTTGCGGGCCCAGACATCGGCATCGTCGAAACTGTCGAGATGATGGGTGGCCGAGGCATCGGTGAGGAACTGCTGCACCTGGGCCACGTCGAGTTTGAGACCGTCGATACTTTGCACCAGCGGCACCATATTGCCGTTCATGCGCCGTACCCCGGCCTCGGCCCGCGCCAGCAGCGGCTGCTGCGCCCGCAGAGTCAGGAAAATGGTGACGCCGGTACACAGCATGCCCAACAGCATGACCGTCAACGCGATGATGACCTTCAACCGTATCGTCATGGCCCGTCCCCCCGCTTGTCCGCAGACCGTCAGCCTACGCAAAAAACACGGCGGCGTCATGCCGGACGATGCGTAAAAGGCATGAATCCGCACCGAGAACTAAACCAGAAGTCGCCGAATCGGTGATCAACAGATTATCATTTTGGAACAAAAAGGGATTATTTTAAAAACATAAAGAAAACGTTTGCGGGCCTGCGCAAAAAAATGGGGGGCATCGGTGGATGCCCCCCGGAAAACACCCGCGCATGGCGTCCCGCCTACGAGGTGATGGGGATCTGTTTTTCCGCCTCGGCCGCGCCGGGCTTCTTGGCCGCGGTCACGGTGAGCACGCCGTCCTTGAAGCTGGCCGTCACCTTGTCGGGATCCACGTCCGGCCCCAGGGCCACGCTGCGCTGGAACTGACCGAACCAGCGTTCGCTGTAATGCGGCGCGGTGGTCTCCGCCTTCTTTTCGCCCTTCAGGGTCAGCACGCCGTCGCGCAGGGTGATCTGCACCTCCTTGGCCTCCAGGCCCGGCAGTTCGGCGGTCACGCTGACTTCGGTTTCGCCGTCATGCAGATCGAGACGCGGCATGGCCGTGCCCCAGCCCAGCCGGGTGGCCGGCAGGTCGCGGTCGACGCCGTGCAGCATATCATCGAACAGACGGTTCATTTCGCGATGCAGAGTGAGGAACGGGCTGCCATCCTCGAACAGGGCTCCAGACAGCTTGCCCCGGTTCCACGGCATCAGGCTTCTCACGTTCATGGTCATGATCGTCCTCCTGGATAAGGTCGAGGGCGGACCGGCGGTGTGCCGGCCCGGAACAATCAGCAACAATGATCCATGACATCCGAGGACCGCCGCCCACCTTCGCGGAACGGGCGGATGCCCGCCTTCGCGGAACGGGCGGAAACGGCGCCTCTACCCTAAAATTTAAAGCCGGATCGGGGCCTGTCAATGCCCCTATCCGGTATAGATCTACTCTTTCGCCACCCCGGCCACGGCGAAATGTCCGCGCGGAATTTCCCGCAAAATGATGCGCACGCTCTCCTTGGGGGCGCCGATGGCGCCGTGGATGGCCTCGGTCACGGCCTGGAAGAGCGCGGTCTTCTGCGCCGGGGCGCGCCCTTCCATCAGGGTGATTTCAACGATCGGCATGAGGGGGCTCCTTCAACGCGGCCAGATCCGGCCGCAACAGCGGGATCTTCAGCCCACACCAGCCGCCCCGCGCCGTCAAATACCCCTTGCGGCGAAAAACGATACCCCTCCGGTATCAGTTATCCGCCCCATCGGTATTTGACCCCCGCCGGGGGCAAAAATACCATGGCATGAAAGACGAAGAAAAACGTCGCGAACAAAACCCTGGGAGGCGATGCCAATGCTTCATAAGCATCACAGCATTTCCGTGCTCGATTGCGAAAAGACATTTCCGTGCCGCGATGGCGGCACCGTCTTCAGCGCCCTCGTCAGCAGCAAGACCGGCGTGATGATCAACGGCTGTCGCGGCGGCGGCTGCGGCGTCTGCAAGATCGAGGTGCTGTCGGGCGCCTACGACGTCGACGGCGTCATGAGCCGGGCCCACGTCTCGGCCGAGGAGGCCGCCGCGGGCACCGTTCTGGCCTGCCGGATTTCCCCGAAAAGCGATCTTGTGGTCCGCCTGCGCGGCAAACTCAGACCATCCTCCGTATCTCATTAAACGATAAAACCTGGGAGAACGTTACATGGCTATTACCGGTGTCACCCGTCCGGGACATGCGCAGCTGCGCGTGCTGGATCTGGAAAAGAGCGTCGATTTCTATAAAAACGTCATGGGCCTGGTGGAAACCGGCCGCGACGCCAAGGGCCGCGTTTATTTCAAAACCTGGGACGAGCGCGATCACAATTCCCTGGTGCTGCGCCAGTCCGATCAGGCGGGTATCGATCATTTCGCCTTCAAGGTGCTGGACCGCGCCACCCTGGAACGGCTGGACAGCGATCTGCGCGCCTATGGCGTGGCCACCGAGCGCCTGCCCGCCGGCGAGATGCTGGGCACCGGCGAGCGGGTGCGCTTCGAGATTCCCACCGGGCACATCATCGAACTGTTCGCCGAAAAAGACTTCGTGGTGGGCCGCGACCGCCTGGTCAACCCCACGCCGTGGACGCCCCAGTCCGAACACGGCATCGCCCCCTTGCGCATGGACCACGCCCTGCTCTACGGCCCGGATATCGACGGCAACGTCAAGCTGTTCACCGAGGTTTTAGGCTTCTCCATGCCGGAATATGTGGAACATGACGACGACGGCAGCAAGATCGCCGTGTGGCTGACCTGCTCCAACAAGGCGCACGACATCGCCTTCGCCCGCTATCCCGAGCAGGGCAAGCTGCATCATGTGTCGTACCTTTTGGAAAGCTGGGAAAAGGTGCTGCGCGCCGGGGATGTCTGCTCGATGCACAACGTCAAGCTGGATATCGGCCCGACCCGCCACGGCATCACCCGCGGCACCACCATCTACGCCTTCGATCCCTCGGGCAACCGCTTCGAAACCTTCTGCGGCGGCTATCAGTGCTACCCCGACTGGGAACCGATCCGCTGGCCCTTGAGCGAACTGGGCGCTGGTCTCGATTATCCGCAGCGCAAGCTGCACGAAAGCTTCCTCACGGTCGTGACCTGACCCTCCTTCCGGCGCGGCCCCCGGGGGCCGCGCCGTCCTCCCCCCGTTTTCCTGCCAATGCGGACTTGCCATGCAGAGCCTGAAGAATTTCATCGGCGGCGCCTTCGTCGCCTCTGAACGGCGTTTCGAAAAGCGCTCCCCGGTGACCAACGCCGTCATCGCCGAGGTGCACGAGGCCGGGGCGGCCGAGATCGACGCCGCCGTGCGCGCGGCGCGGGCCGCCGTGGACGGCCCCTGGGGCGCCATGCCCATGGCGCGGCGCCTTGCCCTTCTGGCCGAGGTGGCCGCCGAGATCGACCGCCGTTTCGAGGATTTCGTCGCCGCCGAAACCGCCGATACCGGCATGCCCGCCCATTTCTCCCGCCATGTGGCCATTCCGCGCGGCGCCGCCAATTTCCGCATCTTTGCCGATGTGGTGAAGAACGTCGCCAGCGAATGCTTCCCCATGGACACCCCCGACGGCGCCGGCGCCCTCAATTATTCCATCCGCCGCCCGGTGGGGGTGGTGGGGGTGATCTGCCCGTGGAACGCCCCCTTCCTGCTGATGACCTGGAAGGTGGCCCCGGCCCTGGCCTGCGGCAACGCCGTCATCGTCAAGCCCTCGGAGGAAACCCCCGCCACCGCCACCCTGCTGGCGGAGGTAATGAAAGCGGTGGGCGTGCCCGACGGCGTCTATAACGTGGTGCACGGCTTCGGCCCCGGCTCCGCCGGAGAATTCCTCACCTGTCATGACGGCGTCGACGCCATCACCTTCACCGGCGAAACCCGCACCGGCGAGGCCATCATGAAGGCCGCCGCCCACGGTGCCCGCCCCATTTCCCTGGAAATGGGCGGTAAGAACCCCGCCATCATCTTCGCCGACGCCGATCTCGACATCGCCGTCGAGGGCTGCATGCGCTCGGTGTTCGCCAATTCCGGCCAGGTCTGTCTGGGCACCGAACGGGTTTATGTGGAACGCCCGCTGTTCGAGGCCTTCACCGCCCGCCTGAAGGCCGGGGCGGAGGCGCTGATCCTGGGCGATCCCCTGGACCCCGCCACCACCATGGGCCCCCTGATCAGCCAGGAGCACCGCGCCAAGGTGCTGTCCTACTACAGAAAAGCCGTGGAGGACGGCGCCACGGTGGTCACCGGCGGCGGCGTGCCCGACATGCCCGGCGCCTATGCCGACGGCGCCTGGGTGCAGCCCACCCTGTGGACCGGCCTCGCCGACACGGCCGCCGTGGCGCGCGAGGAGATCTTCGGCCCCTGCTGCCACCTCTTCCCCTTCGACACCGAAGCCGAGGTGCTGGCCCGCGCCAACGACACCCCCTACGGCCTGGCCGCCTCGGTCTATACCCGCGATCTGGCCCGCGCCCACCGCCTGGCCGCCGGGCTGAACACCGGCCTGGTATGGATCAATTCCTGGTTCCTGCGCGATCTGCGCACGCCGTTCGGCGGCTCCAAACAGTCGGGAATCGGCCGCGAGGGCGGGGTGCATTCCCTGGAGTTCTATACCGAACTCAAGAACGTCTGCGTCAAGCTGTGAGCGGAGTCCGGCCCATGCCCCCCGACATCATCGCCCGACTGGGGCGCGAGCTTCACGACGCCCTCGTCGCCCGCCACACCGTGGCCCCGCTGACCGCGCGCGGCCTCGATCTCTCCATCGCGGACGCCTATGCCATCCAGGAGGCCATGCTGTCGCACCGGCTGGCGGCGGGCGCCCGGGTGGTCGGCAAGAAGGTGGGGGCCACCTCCAAGGCGGTGCAGGCCATTTTGGGCGGCGTGCCGCAGCCCGATTTCGGCCTGCTGCTGGACGACATGCTCTACAACGACGGCGAAACGGTGGACAGCGCCCGGCTGATCCAGCCCCGGGCCGAGGGCGAGATCGCCTTTTTCCTGCGCCGCGACCTGATGGGACCGGGGGTCACCGCCGCCGAGGTGCTGCAGGCCACGGAAGGGGTGATGCCCTGCATGGAAATCGTCGATTCCCGCATCACCGACTGGACGATCAAAATCCAGGACACCGTGGCCGACAACGCCTCCTGCGGCGTTTTCGTGCTGGGCGACCGGCTGGTGGATCCGCGCCGGGTCGATCTCGGCACCTGCGGACTGGTGGTCCATCGCAACGGCGATGTCGCCACCACCGGGTCGGGGGCCGCCGTGCTGGGGCATCCGGCCAACGCCGTGGCCTGGCTGGCCAATACCCTGGGCCGTCTGGGCATCCCCCTGAAAGCCGGCGAGATCGTGCTGTCGGGGGCCCTGGCGCCGCTGGTGCCGGTGGCCGCCGGCGATCATTTCCGCATCATCATTGGCGGCATCGGCGCCTGTTCGATCCGCTTCTCCTGAGAGACCGACATGTCCAAAATCAAATGCGCCCTGATCGGCTCCGGCAATATCGGCACCGATCTCATCTATAAGCTGCGCCGCAGCGCCGTTCTCGAGCCGGTGTGGATGGTGGGCATCGACCCCGCCTCGGAAGGTCTGGCCCGCGCCCGGGACATGGGCTTGAAGGTGACCTCGGACGGCATCGACGGTCTGCTGCCCCATGTCGCCGCCGACGGCGTCCAGATCGCCTTCGACGCCACCAGCGCCTATGTCCATGCCGAAAACAGCCGCAAGCTCAACGAACTGGGCGTGCTGATGATCGACCTCACCCCCGCCGCCATCGGGCCTTTATGCGTGCCGCCGGTCAATCTGCGGGCGCATACGGCCAAGCTGGAGATGAACGTCAACATGATCTCCTGCGCCGGGCAGGCCACCATTCCCATGGTCTACGCCGTATCCCGCCTGCAATCGGTCTCCTATGCCGAAATCGTCGCCAGCCTGTCGTCGAAATCGGTGGGCCCCGGCACCCGGGCGAATCTCGACGAGTTCACCTATACCACCTCCAACGCCCTCAAGGCCGTGGGCGGGGCGCGGGAAGGCAAGGCCATCGCCATCATCAATCCGGCCGAACCGCCGATGATCATGCGCAACACCGTCTATTGCCGCACCGATGAGGCGCCCCGCGCCCAGGAGATCATCCGCTCGGTCCACGACATGATCGCCGAGGTGCAAAAATACGTGCCCGGCTACAAACTGGTGAACGGCCCGGTCTTCGACGGCAACCGGGTGGCCATTTATCTGGAGGTGGCGGGCCTGGGCGACTATCTGCCGCGCTATGCCGGCAATCTCGACATCATGACGGCGGCGGCCACCCGCACCGCCGAAATGTTCGCCGAGGAGATTCTGGCCGGCGCCATTCAACTGCAGCCCGTGAAGGTGGCCTGATGTTCGATCCCCATTCCTTGAAAGGCCGCAAGGTCGTCATTCACGACATGACCCTGCGCGACGGCATGCATGCCAAGCGTGAACAGATTTCCCTGGAGCAGATGGTAAGGATCGCCACCGCCCTCGATGAGGCCGGCGTACCCTATCTGCAGGTGACGCACGGCGCCGGGCTGGGCGGCAATTCCGAACAGCATGGCCGGGCGCCGCACAGCAACGAGGACTATCTGCGGGCCGTGACGCCGCGCCTTAAGCGGGCCAGGGCCTCGGTGCTGCTGATCCCCGGCCTCGGGACCATGCAGGAGCTGGAGCGGGCCTATGATTGCGGCGCCCGCAGCGTCCACTGCGCCACCCACTGCACCGAGGCCGACACCACCCGCCAGCATATCGCCCATGGCCGCAAGCTGGGCATGGACACCTCGGGCTTTCTGATGATGGCCCATCTGAATACGCCCGAAGGCATCGCCGAACAGGGCCGGCTGATGGAATCTTACGGCGCCAACACCGTTTACGTCACCGATTCGGCGGGCGCCCTGCTGCCGCACGAGGTGCAGGCCCGCATCGGCGCCCTGCGCGACGCCCTGGCCCCGGACACCGAAATCGGCTTTCACGGCCATCACAATATGGGCTTGGGCATCGCCAATTCCCTGGCCGCCATCGCGGCCGGAGCCAGCCGCATCGATGTTTCCTCGGCCGGGCTGGGGGCCGGAGCCGGCAACACGCCGCTGGAGGTGTTCGTCGCCGTCTGCGAGCGCTTAGGCATCGAAACCGGCTGCGACCTGTTTTCGCTGATGGACCTGGCCGAGGACCTCATCTGGCCGATGATGGACCATATGGTGCGCATCGACCGCGACGCCCTGACCCTGGGCTTCGCCGGGGTCTATTCCACCTTCCTGCTGCACGCCAAGCGCGCCGCCGCCAAGACCGGCGTGCCCGCCCGCGACATTCTGGTGGAGCTGGGCCGCAGGAAGATGATCGGCGGCCAGGAGGATATGATCGAGGACACCGCGCTTTCCATGGCCAAGGAACGGGGATTGATGCAATGACGACCTTGACGCCGGACACCATCGCCCACCTGGCCGCGCATCTGGAGCGGGCCGAGCTGGAAGCCTTCGCGGTGGACAAGATCACCGACGACCACCCCGGCATGGACGAGGACGACGCCTACGCCATTCAGCACGAGATCCGCCGCCGCAAGATCGGCCGCGGCGCGCGCATCGTCGGCTACAAGGCCGGACTGACCTCGCGGGCGAAGATGCGGCAGATGGGGGTGGAAACGCCGTCCTACGGCTTTCTCGCCGATTATTTCGCCGTTCCCGACGGCGGCGAGGTCGCGATGGCCGAACTGATCCATCCCAAGGTGGAACCCGAACTGGCCTTCGTCACCAAGGCGCCGCTGCGGGGCCCCTCCTGCCATATGGCCCAGGTGCTGGCCGCCACCGATTTCGTACTGCCGGCGGTGGAGATCATCGATTCGCGCTACCGCGATTTCCGCTTCGACGTCAACAGCGTCATCGCCGATAATTCCTCGTCGTCGCGTTTCGTGCTGGGGGGCCGCATGGGGCGGCTCGAAGACCAGGACCTGCCCAGCCTGGGGGTGGTGCTGGAGAAGAACGGCGAACCGGTGGCCTTCGGGGCCGGGGCGGCGGTGCTGGGCCATCCGGCCTCGGCCATCGCCATGGTGGTCAATCTGCTGGGCCGACGCGGCGAGGAACTGCCCGCCGGCTCCATCGTGCTGTCGGGCAGCATCACCGAGGCCATCGCCGTGCAGGCGGGCGACGCCGTGACCATGCGGGCCCAGGGGCTGGGATCGCTGTCGGTGCGGTTCCGGTAAAGGAGAAACGAGCATGAGCATGGATATCGCCGTCATCGTCGGGGCCAGCGGCGCCTTCGGCCAGGTCATCGCCCGCCGTCTGGCGGCGCGCGGCCTGGCGGTGCTGGCGGTGGGCCGGCGCGAGGACGAACTGCGCGCCCTGACCAACGGTCTGCCCGGCGCCCGGTTCTGCCTGGCCGATCTGGCCGATGATGGCGCCATCGCCGCCATCGCCCCCCATCTCGACGCCCCGGTGCGGATGGCGGTGCACGCCCCCGGCGTGGCCACGGCCGGCGGGGTGCTCGACGCCCCCACCATGGCCATGGTGGAGGCGGTCAATATCAAGGTGGGCGGCATGATGCGGCTGGCCCGCGCCGTGGATGCCCATTTGCAGCGCGGCTCGCGGCTGGTGGCCATCGGCGGCCATTACGGCTTCGAACCCACCGCCTATGCCGCCACCGCCGGGGTGTGCAACGCCGCCCTGGCCAATCTGATGCGCCAGTTCAGTTGGGCTTTGGGGCCGCGCGGCGTCACCGCCCATCTCATCGCCCCCGGCCCCGCCGATACCGAACGGCTGCGGCGGGTGGCCGAGGCCCGCGCCCGCCAGCGCGGCGTCTCGCTGGAGGCGGTGCTGGAGGAGATGCTGGAGGAATCCGCCATCCACGCCTTCACCACCCCCGAACAGGTGGCCTGGGCCGTGGCCCTGCTGGCCGATCCCGAGGCCGACGCCCTGGCCGGATCGGCGCTGATGCTGGATTCCGGCCGCCGCCGCGGCCTGCCCTGACCACCACCGGAGAAACGCCCATGCCCTTTGCCCATGTCACGTTGCTGGCGGGCCGCCCGCCGGAGCAGCTGCACCGCCTGGTGGCCGCCCTGTCCGATTGTTTCGCGCACGTCCTCGACGCCCCGCGCGAGCGGCTGCGGGTGTGGATCAGTGAAATTTCCCCCGATGGCTGGGGGTGGCGCGGTCAGGCCTTCACCCTGGCCTTCGACCAGGGCTTGCCGCCCACGGCGGAAACCCCCATCCTGCAGCTGTCTCTTCTGCAAGGCCGCCCCGTGGCGCAGCATCATGCCCTGATCGCCGCCATGACCGACGTGCTGGAGCAGGTGCTGGCGGTGGAGCGGAGCGGTATCCGCGTAGCCATCAGCGAGATCAACCCCGACCTGTTCGGCATTGCCGGCGTTCCGGCCAGCGTGGCGCGCAAGGCGGAAATCGAGGCGCGACGACAAGGCTGAAACGCTCCATGGCCAAGGCGAATATCGAACTCCGGCATCTGAAATATTTCATCGCCGTGGCCGAGCTGCAGAACTACCGGCGCGCCGCCCAGCAGCTCAACATCTCGCAGCCGCCCTTGACGCGGCAGATCCAGCAGCTGGAGGAGGAACTGGGGGTGGAGCTGTTCGCCCGCAAGGGCCGCGGCGTGGAGCTGACGGCGGCGGGCCGCCTGTTCCAGGCCGAGGCCGCCAAGCTGCTGCTGTTGCTGGATCAGGCGGTGGACCGGGTGCGCGCCGCCGGACGCGGCGAGATCGGCCGCCTGGATATCGGCGTGTTCGGTTCGGCCATCCTCAACGTCATTCCCCGCCTGATCGACGCCTTCCGCGCCCGCCAGCCCGGCGTGACCGTGGTGCTGCACGACATGAACAAGATCGAGCAGCTGGCCGCCCTGCGCGACGGCCGCATCGCCATCGGCTTCAACCGTTTTTTGTGGGACGAACCGGGCATCGTCAAGGAGCGGATCCTGAAGGAGCCGCTCTATCTGGCCTGCCCCGCCGCCAGCCCGGCGGCGGCCAAGGGCCGCCTGTCGCTGGCCGACATCCGCGACCTGCCCTTCATTCTTTATCCGCGCTCATCGAAATTCGGCTTTGCCGACAAGATCCTGTCCCTCTGCCGCAAACACGGCTTCACCCCCCAGGTGGTGCAGGAGGTGGACGATGTGCTTACCGCCATATCCCTGGTGTTCAGCGGCTTCGGCGTGACCCTGGTGGCCCATTCCGCCACCAATCTGCAGATGCCCGGCCTGGTCTTCGTGCCGCTGGAGGACGATGGCGACAGCTTCGTCGAGCTGCACTGCATCTATAAGACCGACGCCAGAAATCCCACCCTGACCGCCTTCCTCGAGACGATCAGGGCCTATACCGGCGCGGGACACAACAAAGTTTAAGAGCGTGATGCCGATTTAATACCAAGTCGCGGTGAGTTTGACTCATCGCGACGCCGGTTAGGAGCAAGGCGACGCGCGCCTGATGGCGCGGTGAGGCAAAGCGCGCCATCAGGCACGACGCCAAGGGTTTCGGAGAAACCCGCCCGGCGCATGAGGGTGCAGTGATCGGTTCCGATCACTGCAATTTGGTATAAGGCATCACGCTCTATTGCATTTCGAAATATTTGTGCAGTTTGGCGATCTTGGTAAGCTTTTCCACCTGGCCGGTGGGGTTCTTCAGCACGATGGCGCGGTTTTGCTGCACGCAGGCGTCGCGCACGATCAGCAGCATGCCCAGGGCCGAGGAATCGATGAACTCCACATGCCCCAGATCGAACACCACCCGGCGCGGCTGGGTTTCGTTCACCCGCCCCAGAATGTCGCGGAACTGCCGGTGATCGGCATGGGTCATGCGGCCCTCGAGCAGAACCTGCAAAACCTCACCCGATAGATTGAAGCTGTGCTGCATTTTCCCCATCCGTCGCGCCCCGCCCCGCAAGGGGCAGGCATCCTTGTTTCCTCCGCGCAGTGTCCTAAGAATATTGGCTTTTGTCGACCCCTTAGCCTTACAGTCATCCTTAATTTTTTTAGGAGCATCGGAAGCATGAACATCGTGGCGGTCCTGACCGAGCCCTCGCCCGCGCAGGAGCGCTTTTTTCATCAGCAGGGCTGGCAGGTGGCGCGCAGCCAGATGCCCGGCATGGGACAGGCCCCCATCGCCGTGCGCGACCGTTTCGACGAAACCACCCTGCGCCATGCCTTGAAGGAGCCTTGGGCCGGCGGCGTGGAAACCGCCGGCGGGCCGCCGGAGAACTTCAGCGGCTGTTTTCAGCGCCATCTGGCGGAAGGCGGACTGGGGCTGTCGTTGCGCTCCGACACCGCCTACGGCATCGATGTGGCCTCGCTGTTCAGCGCAGCCCTGCAACAACGGCTGCTGTCCTCCGACTCCGAGATCGACGATCTGGAATTCGTCCTGCACGAGATGATCTCCAACGCCCTGCTGCACGGCAATTTCGGCATGGCCGGGGCGTTGACCCCCGACGTGGCCGGGCTCGACGCCTTCGAGGACCGGGTGGAGGCCGCTCTGGCCGATGCGGACAAGGTGCGGCGGCGGGTGCAGATTTCAGCGGTTTATGCCGACGGCCTGCTGGAGGTGGCGGTGGAGGACGAGGGCGCCGGCTTCGCCGAGGACAGCGTGCGCCCCGACGCCGTGCGCCCGCACGGCCTGGACTTCATCTCGGGCATGGTGGACAGCTTCCGCCTGGAGGAGAACGGCCGCCGCGCCGTGGCCACCTTCCCGTTCCGGCCGCGCCAGAAACCCGCCAACATGGTCAGTCTGGAGCACGCCACCGTGCTGGTGGTGGACGATAAGAAACTGAACCGCGACCTGCTGACCGCGCTGATGACCGCCATGGGCGTGGGCCGCATCCTGCAGGCCGAGGACGGCGATCAGGCCCTGGCCCGGATCGAGCAGTGCAAGCCCGATCTGGTGCTCCTGGACGTGATGATGCCGAACGTGGACGGCTACGACACCTGCCGCACCCTGCGCCGCCATTACAGCCTGTCGGACCTGCCGGTGATCTTCATCACCGCCCTCGACGGCCCCTCCGACCGTTTCGCCTGCTTCGCCGCCGGCGGCAACGACGTGATCTCGAAGCCCCTGAACAATGCCGAGGTCATCGCCCGCGTCGGCGTGCATCTGCAGCTGGGGCTGATCATGGACAAGCTGAAGCTGTTCCAGGACCGGGTGCACGACGAACTGCAGCAGGCCCGCAGCGCCCAGCTGGCCCTGACACCCACCCCCCAGTCCATCGATCAAATCGCCGACCGCACCGGCCTGGCCATCGAGGGGCTGATGGAAACCTCGTCGGAACTGGGGGGCGATTTCTGGACGCTGATGGAAACCGGGCCCCGGCAGCTATGCCTGCTGATGGCCGACTTCACCGGTCACGGCACCATGGCGGCCTTCAACGTTTTCCGCCTGCATCTTCTGCTAAGCCGCCTGCCCCGGCAGGTGCCGCCGCCCGCCCGGCTGCTGGACCTGCTGAACGGCGAGCTGCGCCGGGTGCTGAAACCGGGGGAATTCGCCTCGGTGTTCGTGGCCCTGATCGATCTCGACCGGCAAAGCCTGACCTTTTCCAGCGCCGCCGCGCCGCCGCCGGTACTGGTGAGCGAGGGAGAGGTGCGCTTTCTGGAATGCGAAGGCCCGCCGCTGGGGGCCTTCGATCACCCTGAGTTCGAGGAATGGTCGGTGCCGTTCCAACCCGGCACCCAGCTGCTGATCTATAGCGACGCCCTGGTGGAAAGCGTGGCGGGAGACGCCCTGGTCTGCTCCGACGACACCCTGCTGGACTGGGTGCGCCAGGATCGCGGCGACCGCCGCCTGGCCGCCGCCATACTGGAACGGTTTTCCGCCATCCTGCCCGGCGACCCGCCCGACGATCTCAGCCTGGTCAGCGTCGGCTGGCCGCAGGACTGACGGGTTTTACGTGAACGCGGCGGCCAGATCGTCCAGCAGGTGCTGCACCTCCTGCGAGGGGCCCTCGATGGCGGTCACGCAGTCCACCGCGCCGTCGAAATCGCCGTCCTTGAAGCGGCGCGCCGCCTCGATGCCCAGCTGGTGCACCTTTTCATGCGGCACCGCCAGGGCGCGGAAGGCCGGATGGTTGCGTAAGGCCTGATCGCTGACGCCGTCGTACCATTTGCCCAGACGGCAGTGGTGATGATTGGCCAGTTCGTCGGGATTGACCTGGGTTTTCTCCGCCAGCATCTCGGCCAGACGGCGGCGCCAGATCATATGGTCGGATTTGGCCAGCAGCACCACGGCGTTCTTCATCTGCACCTGGGTGATCTCGTTCAGCATCTCGCCCAGTTGGCCGCTGGCCTTGTTGGAGATGTCGATCACCGTGTTGATGGCCTTGCTATCGTCGGCCGAGCGGTTGGCCGCCGCCTCCAGATGATCGGAAATTTCCTGGGCCGCCACCCGCTGCTGGCCGAGATGGTCGGAGATTTCCTGCATCAGGGTGGTGACGTCGCGGATCTCGTGGCTGACGGTTTGCATTTTCTCCACCGACAGCAGCACCACCTTCTCACCCTCGTTGACGGTTTGCGCCCCCTTGTCCATACCGGTCAGGATGGCGTCGGTCTCCTTGCGCAGGGTATCGATGCGGCTGCGGATCTCGCGGGTGGCCTGCGCCGTCTGATTGGCGAGATTCTTCACCTCGGTGGCCACCACGGCGAAGCCCTTGCCGAATTCGCCGGCCCGCGCCGCCTCGATGGTGGCGTTCAAGGCCAGAATATTGGTCTGCCCGGCGATCTGTTCGATCTGCTTGACGCTGCTGGCGATATCCTGCGAGGCCTCGGTCAGGCGCGACACCCGGTCGGCGGCATCGCCCACGGTGCTGACGATGGCGCGCATGGTGCTGACCACCGCCTCGGTGCTCCGCGCCCCCTCGTCGGAAATTTCCTGCACCGAGCGGGCGTTGGAGGCGGCCAGTTCCGAGGTGCGGCTGATGGCCTGCACCGTGGCCACCAATTCCTCGGTGGAAGCGGAAATGCTGGACATGCGCTGGCTCATTTCGCGCACGCTGCGCAAGGCGTTGACCGCCTGCGTCACGGAATCGTTCAGATGCACCGACATATCCACCGACCGGGCCAGCAGCGAACTGGCGCGCCGCTCCAGCTTTCCGGCCAACAGGCGCAGCTTTTCGGCCAAAGGCCCGCTTTCGGCGGGCAGGGACAGATAGGCCCCGTCCAGAAGCTGATCGATCATGCCGTTGAAGGCCGTAAGATCCAGAGTTTCGGTGCTCACGGGCTTGTTCCCCTTGTCGGTCCATCACCTATCTCTAAAATGCAGGATATAGGCTTGCCGGTCTATTGCGAAAACGCACAAACCTCATATGGATACCGCAAGACCGGCCGCCTCAGACTCGGCTAAGTTTAAGCGGATATAAGGCAGGCACCCTTCTTTCGCGCCGACGGGATGAATCGCACATGACCGACACCGAAAAAACCGCCCTGACCAAGGTGCCCGAGATCACCCTGGTATTCTGGATCATCAAGATCGCCGCCACCACCCTGGGGGAAACCGGCGGCGACGCCGTGACCATGACCCTCAATTTCGGCTATCTGCTGGGCACCCTGATCTTCGCCGCGCTGTTCCTGGTCCTGGTCATGGTGCAGATCCGCGCCAAGGCCTTCCATCCGCTGATCTACTGGGCCACCATCATCGCCACCACCACGGTGGGCACCACCCTGGCCGATTTCGCCGACCGCTCCCTCGGCATCGGCTATGCCGGCGGCACCTCGCTGCTGCTGGCGCTGCTGCTGGGCTCGCTGTTCGTCTGGCACAAAAGCATGGGCAGCATCTCGGTGCGCACCGTGGTTTCGGCCCGCGCCGAGCTGTTCTACTGGGTGACCATCATGTTCTCGCAGACCCTGGGCACCGCCCTGGGCGACTGGACCGCCGACACCGTGGGCCTGGGCTATACCGGCGGCGCCGCCCTGTTCGCCGCCGCCCTGCTGCTGCTGGTGGCGGCCTACCGCTTCACCCCCCTCTCCCGCACCCTGCTGTTCTGGGCCGCCTTCATCCTCACCCGTCCGCTGGGCGCCGTGGTGGGCGATTTCCTCGACAAGCCCATCGACGCCGGCGGCCTGGCCTTGAGCCGTATCGCCGCCTCGGCGGCGCTGCTGGGGCTGATCGGCCTTTGCCTGCTGCTGTTCCGCCAGCGCGCCGCCGAAACCGGCCATTAGGCCGGAGGGGGCGGCATGCGGGTTCTGCTGGTGGAGGATGATCCCATGATCGGCGAGGCGGTGCAGGCCGCCTTGAAGGACGCCGCCTATGCCGCCGACTGGGTGACCGACGGCGGCACCGCCCTGGCCGCCCTCGACGCCCAGCCCTACGATCTGATGCTGCTGGATCTCACCCTGCCCGGCCTGGACGGGCAGGAGGTTCTGGCCCGGCTGCGCCGCCGCGGCCTGGATCTGCCGGTGATCATCCTGACGGCGCGCGACGGCCTGGACGACCGCCTGCACGGTCTGGACGGCGGCGCCGACGATTATATGGTCAAACCCTTCATCCTGGCCGAACTGCTGGCCCGCATGCGGGCGGTGGCGCGCCGGCGCGGCGGCCGCGCCGCGCCGTTGCTGGGCAATGGCGCGCTCACCCTCGATCCCGCCACCCGCGAGGCGACGGGGCCGGAGGGGGTGCCGGTACTGTTGTCGAACCGGGAATTTGCCCTGCTCCAGGCCTTGCTGCGCCGCCCCGGCGCCATTTTATCGCGCGCCGAACTGGAAGACCGCATCTACGGCTGGGGCGAGGAAGTGGAAAGCAACGCCGTGGATTTTCTCATCCACAGCCTGCGCCGCAAACTGGGGCGCGACGCCATCCTCAATGTGCGCGGCGCCGGTTGGCGGGTGGCGCGGCATGACTAAGTCCCTCGGCCTGCGCCTATCCTTGTCGCTGTCGGCGGCCATCCTGCTGCTGGCCCTGGTGGCCGGGGCCATTTCCTTCACCACCGCCTATGTCCAGGCCCACGCCCTGCAGGATGATGTGCTGCACGAGGTGGCGGCCCTGCTGGACCAGGGCCTGATGCGGCCCGGGCCGGTGCGCCTGCAGGACGGCAACGAGGAAACCCGCATCATCGTGCAACCGCTGACGGCCGCCGCCCCGGCCCCCGGCACCGCCCAGGACATCGACGCCGGCGCGCCGCTGCCGTTGCCGCCCACCCTGCCCGACGGGCTGCACACCATCGAGGCGGGCGGCGAAACCTTCCGCCTGCTGATCCACCGTCTGCCGGACGGCAGGCGCATCGCCATCGCCCAGGAAACCGGCCTGCGCGACATGATCGCCCGCGACGGCGCCCTGCGCACGGTCGCGCCGCTGCTGGGGCTGATCCCCATCCTGCTGCTGCTGGTGGTGCGGCTGGTGCGCCGCATGTTCCGCCCCATCGCCCGCCTGGCCGCCGCCATCGACCAGCGCAGCGAGCAGGATCAGACGCCGCTGGACCTCACCGGCCTGCCGGTGGAAATCCGCCCCTTCGTGGTGGCCATCAACCGCCTGCTGGAACGCACCGCCCAGGCCATGGCGGAGCAGCGCCGCTTCGTGGCCGACGCCGCCCACGAGCTGCGCTCGCCGCTCACCGCCCTGTCGCTGCAGGCCGAACGCCTGGCCGAGGCCGAAATGCCGCAGACGGCGCGCGACCGCCTGATCCCGCTGCGCCGGGGCATCGAGCGCAGCCGCGTGCTGATGGACCAGCTGCTGACCCTGGCCCGCCTGCGCGCCGAGCCCGCCCCGCCCTGCGCCGCGCCGCCGCCCGAGGCCGAAGCGGTTTCGGCCTTATGGGTCTATCGCCGCGTGCTGGAGGATCTGCTGCCCCTGGCCGAACGCAAGGAGATCGACATCGGCATCACCGGCGGCCACGACGCCCTGCTGGCCGCCCCGGCGGTGGATCTGCTGACCCTGGTGAAGAATCTGGTGGACAACGCCATCCGCCACACCCCGCCGCGGGGACGCATCGATCTTTCGGTCACGCTGGACGACCCCGCCCGGCAGGCGGTGCTGCGGATCGACGACAGCGGCCCCGGCATTCCCCCCGACCAGCGCGAACGGGTGTTCGCCCCCTTCCATCGCGGCGCCCCCGGCGGCGAAACCGGCGCCGGGCTGGGCCTGGCCATCGTGCGGGCCATCGCCGAGCGCAACGGCGCCAGCCTTTCCCTGGACTATGCCGATCCCTCCATCCCGCGCGGCCTGACGGTGCGGGTGCGGCTGCCGCTGGCCTGAGAAAACCGGCGGAAGACGCTCAGGGGCCGTTCCGGATCAGGGTCACACGGCAATCCGGTACGTTGGCCCATGCGATATCCGCCGTCAGCGCCGGCAGGTTCCGCAGCCGCGCCAAGGCAAGACAGGCGCGATCTCCCAACGAGAGCCCCCAGGCCCGGGTCAGTGGACGCAGCGCGCCGCTGACCCGGGCCTGCTCGTCGTCAAACGCCACGATCTCGACCCCAATGGAACTGACGGCGAAGGCCACCTGGTCGGCGGGCATTCCCCGTTCGCAGAGCTTGCTGACCACCTCCGCCAGATTGACGGCGGACATCAAGGCCCCCGGCAAGGTGGCCTGCACCGTGTCGGCTCCCGGCTCATCCAGCAACAAAGCCAAAAGGGCGGAGGTGTCGAGAACGGCGTCACTCATCGCCGGCGGCCTGGTGGCGCTCCGCGATCACCTCCTCCACCAAAGACGTCCCGGCCGGCACGTAGCGGCGAACCAGGGATTGCGCGCGCCGCACCGCCATACCGATAGGCTCCAGCACGACGACGCCATCCTCAACACGGGCGACGAGATCCCCGCCCTCTTGCAGGCCGATCTCGGCCCGCATGCTTGCCGGGATCACCAACCGGCCGTTGGCGGCCATCGAAACCGTCTGAGGCATATCGCCACCTCATGCCACAAATCTAAAGAATGTCATTCTAAAGAAATATGGCACGAACCACAACCCAAGACCATCCGCGACGCGGAGATATTGGATCGTGGCGCGGATTTCCCCAGACCCGTTCAGGTCGGGCTCTGTCCTAAAGAGGCCGCAACGGCTCTGGAAACGACAAAAGCCGCCTTACGGGAAGGCGGCTTTTTGGTCTGCCAGGTTTGGCGTCCCCAAGGGGATTCGAACCCCTGTTACCGCCGTGAGAGGGCGATGTCCTAGGCCTCTAGACGATGGGGACGAGGCCGCGCCAGGATAGCGCACCGCACTGGCGTCCCCAAGGGGATTCGAACCCCTGTTACCGCCGTGAAAGGGCGGTGTCCTAGGCCTCTAGACGATGGGGACATCGTGCGGCGTGAGGCGGCTTTCTACCCAACGGAACCGTTTGGATCAAGAGGTTTTTTCGTCTTCCCGCGAAATAGTCGGCGGGCACAGGGTCAAAGGGGCGAAGCCCCGCCGTTCCGTGGGGTCGGGGCGCCAGGCCAGGCTGTCCACCAGACGGGCGTCGCGCACACCCAACACCAGCCACACCAGGGCGGGGTCGCCGATCAGGGCGCGGTCGGTGGGCGAGGGCATGGCCCGGCCGTTGGGGTGGGAATGGACATGGCCGATCACCGTCAGGGCCGGCTGCTCCTGGCGCAGGCGCCGCCGCAGGGCCAGATGAGCCGAGGGATCGATGAGGAAATGGCGATGCGGGCTGGGATGCAGGTTGGCGGTCTGGTGCCAGGCCGTCACCTGCCAGCCGCCCCCGTCCGGCAGGGCCGCCCCCACCAGCAGGCCGCACATTTCATGGGGATAGGCCTGCTCCGCCGCCTGGCGCATGGCCTCATGCAGGGCGGTGGGCAGATGCAGTTCCATGCTCAGCGTGTCGCCGGGCGCAAGATCACGCTGCCCGCCACCCGGCCGCTGACGGGATCGAGCACCAGAAGGCGCTGCCCCGTCGCGTCCGACAGCCGCAGGATGACGCGGTCGGCCGTGGCGGCCATCTGCTCCAGCCGGGTGCCGGCCGGCAGGGCCAGCTCGGTCCGATAGGGGACGGAGGAGGCCACCGGAGCGGCGGCGGGAAGGGCGGCGGGAGGCACCGGCAGGGCGGTGACCACAGGCGCGGCGCCGTGCTTATGCCCCACATTATGAGTCAGGCCCCATCCCAGAAGCCCCAGACCGGCGACGATCAGGATCGCCATGACCAACACTAATACCTTGAGCAGCTTCATGCTTTCCGTCAGCTTGTGCAGTTCGCGCAACAGAGATCAAGACGCCATGAGCGACGCCGAAGAGATCCTACATACGCTTTCGGTGCAGCCCCCACAAGCGGGCTTGCGCCTGGACAAATGGCTGGCCGGGCAATTGCCCGGCATTTCCCGCTCCCGTCTGCAAGCTCTGATCGCCCAGGGCTATGTGGAGGACGGCACCGGCCCGGTGGAGGATGCCGCCGACAAGGTGCGCGCCGGCGAGACCTACCTCGTCACCATTCCGGCGGCGGAACCGGCCATCCCCCAGCCGGAGGATATCCCGCTGGAGGTGCGTTACGAAGACGACCATCTGATCGTTGTAGAAAAACCCGCCGGAATGGTAACCCACCCCGCCGCAGGGAATAGCGCTCACACTTTGGTGAATGCCTTGCTACACCATTGTGCCGCCTCATTGAGCGGAATAGGCGGTGTCAAACGCCCCGGAATCGTTCACCGTTTAGACAAGGACACCAGCGGCCTGATGGTGGCGGCCAAAACCGACAAGGCGCACCATGCCCTGGCCGCCCAATTCGCCGCGCACAGCATCGCCCGCGCCTACCGCGCCCTGTGCTGGGGCATTCCCAGTCCGGCGCGGGGAGAGATAAAAGGGAATATTGGACGTCACCCCACCGACCGCAAGAGGATGGCGGTGGTGGGCAAGGGAGGAAAGGAAGCCCTGACCCGCTATCAGGTGCAGGCCAGCTTCCATAACGCGGTGTCTCTGGTGGAATGCCGCCTGGCCACGGGCCGCACCCATCAGATCCGCGTTCATATGACGTCGATCGGCCACCCCCTGGTGGGAGATCCGGTCTACGGACGGGGAAAAAACCATAAAATCAAGGGCTTCACAGACGAACAGGCCGAGGCCCTGACTCATTTCCCCCGTCAGGCATTGCATGCGTTCCAACTCGGCTTTTCACATCCTGAAAGCGGGGAATGGCTGGAGTTCTTCAGTGAATTACCTAGCGATTTCAATGAGTTAATAAAATTATTAGAGTCTACCTAAAAATTATCTATACCCAAGCAGAATAGTACGTTATTGTCCCCCTCAGACGAGTTCACCGGATGAAGCCGATAAGAGTCCCACCCCACTGATCAGGCCTTCGCGCGCCTCTCGGCGGGGACCAACCAACGGAGAACGACAATGGCTGCCCTGACCACTGCCCTGCCCCTGGTTCCCGATGGAAGCCTGACGCGCTACCTGCAGGAAATCCGCAAATTCCCCATGCTGGCGCCGCAGGAGGAATATCTCCTGGCCAAGCGCTATCAGGAAAGCGAGGACGCCTCGGCGGCGCACCAGCTGGTAACCAGCCATCTGCGCCTGGTGGCCAAGATCGCCATGGGCTATCGCGGCTACGGCCTGCCCCTGGGCGAACTGATCAGCGAAGGCAATGTGGGCATGATGCAGGCGGTCCGCCGTTTCGATCCCGATCGCGGCTTCCGGTTGGCCACCTACGCCATGTGGTGGATCCGCGCCTCCATCCAGGAATACATCCTGCATAGCTGGTCGCTGGTGAAGATGGGCACCACCGCCGCCCAGAAGAAACTGTTCTTCAATCTGCGCAAGCTGAAGGGACAGATGCAGGCCATCGACGAGGGCGATCTCAGCCCCGAGAACGTGCGCCGCATCGCCGAGAAGCTGGACGTGTCGGAGAACGACGTCATCAACATGAACCGCCGCCTGGCCAGCCCCGACCACAGCCTGAACGCCCCCTTGCGGGCCGATGGTGACGGCGAATGGCAGGATTGGCTGGTGGACGAACGCGACGACCAGGAAACCGTGCTGGCCGAACGGCAGGAAATGGGCAACCGCCACACCCTGCTGACCCAGGCCATGACCGCCCTCAACGAGCGGGAACGCCACATCCTGACCCAGCGCCGCCTGCAGGAAACCCCGGCCACGCTGGAAGATTTGAGCCAGCACTACGGCATCTCGCGCGAGCGGGTGCGCCAGATCGAGGTGCGCGCCTTTGAAAAGCTGCAAAAGGCCATGCGCGGCGCCTTGCAAACCGCCTGAGCACGGCAGCCCCCTTGCCAAACCGGCCTTCCCGCGAAGGCCGGTTTTTTATTCGGCGTGGGTGATGCCGTCCCCCCACTGCTCCACCAGTTTCTTCTGCTGGGCCTGCAGGGTCACGCTCTGGCGCTGCGAGGTCATGCCGGTGATGGCGCTGACCACCGGCGGCACCGCCAGATAGATCAGCCAGCCCGCCCCGGCGGCGCCGTAAGCGGCCAGCAGCATGGAAACGCCGGTGATTTCATGCAGGGCGTAATCGATGGTGTGATGGCCGAACCACAGATCGAACAGCCAGGGCGACAGGCCCGCATAATTGAGGCCGCCCACACAGATCCAGGCATAGCGGCTTTGCCCCCGTTCGGCCAGGGCGGCCCCCAGGGTGGGCAGCAGCGCCACCACCATCACCATCAGGGTGGGCAGGGAAAAAGGCACCATGGCCATCAGGGCCAGCAGGAAGGCGATGCGGTTCACCGGCTTGGCGCCGCCGCCCGTCTTGCCCTTCCCCTTGCCCTTGCCTTTGGCGGCCGGCTTGGCCTTCGCCTTAGCCATTGAAGATCCTCGCTATCAGCAGCAGCACGGTGGTGATGAAGGCGATGGTCACGGAAATCAGCGCGGCGATCTGCCGGGCCGTTTTCACCCCCTCCTCGTCGGTGCCGACATGGCCGGCCTCGATATCCTTGATCAGCCTTTGCCGCTCGGCCCAAATCTGGCGGGCCTCCTCGAAGCCCTTGATATCCTGTTGCCGGGCTTCCGGGCTGTCCAGCAGCCGGGCCATTTCCACCAGATTGCCGTCGCGCGCCAGGCGCGGCACCTCGCGCTCCAGCTCCTTGCGGGCCTCGCGATTGTGGAAGCTGGTGATGGCCGGCGTCAGCATGCCCGCCACCCAGCCGGCCAGAGGGGCCAGCCCCCCCTGCCCCAGCCGCCACTGCAGCAGGGCCAGAATGTTCAGCATGGCCAGGATCGAACGCAAGGGATTGCCGTCGGCCAGATCGAAGAACGGCCGCTCGATATCGAACGACACCCGCGCCGCCACGAAGGCCGCCACATGGCGGTCGATGGGCCAGCCCTTGCCGGCGTTCTTGGCGGCGGCGGCATTGAGAGCCGGCAGCAGATCGCGGATATCCACCACGTAATCATCCACCGTGTACTGGCTGATACAGGGCATGGAGGGATTCATCTCATAGAGCAGCCGCTCCGGTCCGCTGCCGATGCTTTGCCGTTCCAGATGCACCTTCTGCTGATTGAAGGCGCTTTCCAGGATGGAGTTTTCCGGGTTGTAGCTTTCCCGGGTTTCCACCCAGGCCTTGCTGAGGCTGCGCAGGATGCATTCGGCGATCAGATTGATGTCGCCGCCTTCCACCATGGTCACCGCCAGCAGCGGCCCCAGGCCGTCGGGCATCACCCCCAGCCCCTTGTAGCGGATGGGCGCCAGGGGATCGAGCATCATGCACACCTTGGCCACCATGTAGTCGAAGGCGTATTTGCGGTCCATGGCGCCGGAAACGGCCATATGCATGGTGTCGTTGACCACGCCGGCCTTCTCGGCCATATCCAGCGAACGGCGCAGCCACAGTTCCAGCCGTCCGTCCAGGATGATCTGCGAGGCCAGTTCGTAATTGCCGGCCATGGCCGCCGCCAGCTCGCGCACGGTGTTGTAATCGCCGCCGTTGAAGGAAAAGGCGCGGGCCGCCCGTTTTTCGTTGCGGTTGACCAGCGGCGTCAGGCGGCGGCCGGCCAGCCACAGCTCCAGCGCCTCCACGTGCCAGCGCTGCTGGGCGTCGTCGCCCATCAGGCCGCGCAGCACCTCGATCATCTGCACCGGCATGCGGGCATCGCCCACCAGGGCGGAATAGCTGCCGTTCAGCATCTTGGCGCGCAGGATGGCGGCATCGTCCTGGCGGGCGAACAGGGCGCGGCCCTGCAGCAGGACCGACAGCGAAGCGCCCAGGGCGTAAGCGTCGTCGGCGAACGACCCGTTGCCGCGCCCGGCCGGATGGCATTGCGCCGAATCCATCGCCTCCAGCGCCGCCGGCTGATCGTAGCCGGGCGGCGTGGTGGCGCAATCGCCCAGCACCACCCGATCATGCTCCGGCGTGGTCCAGAACATGTTGGTGGGGCGGATGGCCCGGTGCGTTACCCCCAGGGCCCGCAGTTTTTTCAAGGCTTCGGTCAGCGGCGTGACCACCTTGCGCACCGCATCGCCCTCGTCGATACGGCGGAAGGTGTCCGACAGGCTCTCCATCACCCGCTCGCCCAGGGGGCGCTCGTACACCACCGCCATGACCTTGCGGTTGGCCGGCGGCCAGTCCACCACCCCCCATTCCGCCATGGTCATCAGGCCGGGGCATTCCACCCCCTTCAGGGCGCGCAGCACGTTGGTGCGCGGCGGGAAACCGGGGCGGACGATCAGGGCGAAATAAGCGCGCTTGGGGTCGCGGCGGTCCTCGGCATAGAAGGCCTGCGAGGTGGGACCGGAATAGCCGGGCAACGGCGAGCCGGGATAGATCTGGTAACGCTCTCTCAGGGTCACGGCCGGGCCGTTGCCCTTAAGCTCCTCGTTCGCCATCCCTTTTTGCCTTCATTCCTGCCGATGGGCGGATTGTAGCCAGGGCGCGCGCCGGATACAAATTTCATCTCCGCGACCGCCGCCACTATTTGAGTCTTGCCGGAAAAGCGTGGAGAAAACATGAAAAAGGCGGAGCAAAGCCCCGCCTTTTTTAAAACACGCCGTCCGGAAATCAGTCGGCGAAGGGATCATGCACCAGAATGGTGTCGTCCCGTTCCGGGCTGGTGGACAGGAGGGCCACCGGGCACTCGATCAGTTCCTCCACCCGGCGCACATACTTGATGGCGGCGGCGGGCAGTTCCTTCCACGACCGGGCGCCGACGGTGCTTTCCTTCCAGCCGGGAATGGTTTCGTAGACCGGTTCCACCCGGCCCTGGGCCGTCTGCGAGGCGGGCAGATGCTGGATGATCTGGCCGTCCAGCCGGTAGCCCACGCAGATCTTCAGTTCGTCGAAGCCGTCCAGCACGTCGAGCTTGGTCAGGGCGATGCCGGTGATGCCGCCCACCTTGATGGCCTGGCGCACCAGCACGGCATCGAGCCAGCCGCAGCGGCGGCGGCGGCCGGTGACGGTGCCGAATTCATGGCCGCGATCACCGATCAGATTGCCGATGGCGTTGTCCTGTTCGGTGGGGAACGGCCCGGCGCCGACGCGGGTGGTGTAAGCCTTGCAGATGCCCAGCACATAGCCCACCTGGCCGGGGCCGACGCCCGACCCGCCCGAGGCCTGGCCCGAGACGGTGTTGGACGAAGTGACGAAGGGATAGGTGCCGTGGTCCACGTCCAGCATGGCGCCCTGGGCGCCTTCGAACAGAACGCGCTTTCCGGCGCGGCGCGCGTCGTCGAGGCGGCTCCACACCACGTCGGCGAAGGGCAGAATGCGCGGCGCCACCGCCTTGATTTCCGCCAGCAGCTGGGCGCCGTCCACTTCCGGCATGCCCAGACCGCGCAGCAGGGCGTTATGGTGGTCCAGCAGGCGCGCCACCTTTTCCTCCAGCACCGCCTCGTCGGCCAGATCGCAGACGCGGATGGCGCGACGCGCCACCTTGTCCTCATAGGCCGGGCCGATGCCGCGTCCGGTGGTGCCGATCTTCGAAGCGCCCGAAGCCTCTTCGCGCGCCCGGTCGATATGGCCGTGCAGCGGCAGGATCAGGGCGGCGTTCTCGGCGATCTTCAGCACATCGGGGGTGATGACCACGCCCTTCTCGGCGATACGTTCGATCTCGGCCAGCAGGGCCCAGGGATCGATGACCACGCCGTTGCCGACGATGGAAAGCTTGCCCCGCACCACGCCCGAGGGCAGCAGCGACAATTTATAGGTGACGCCGTTGATCACCAGGGTGTGGCCGGCATTATGGCCGCCCTGGAACCGCACCACCACATCGGCCCGCTCGCTGAGCCAGTCGACGATCTTGCCCTTGCCCTCGTCGCCCCACTGGGCGCCCACCACTGCCACATTTGCCATCAGGCCACTCCCTATTCCGCCGGAACCACCACGCCCGCCGCAACCAGATGGCTGCAGCCCAGGCGTCGGGCCTCGGCCTTGACGTCCATCGGCTGGTCGAGGCCAGCCACCGTTACAATCCCGACACCGCGCAACTGCTCGCCCACATCCGCCGGCGTGCCCAGGGGCAGATACACCCGCTTGCGCGCCGCCGGGCCGGGCAGCACGTCCAGCACGGTATCCATGAACAAAGTCGCCCCCGTGGCCGGTTCGCCCTGGGCCAGATAGCGGCCGCCGCGCCCCAATTCTCCGGAGCTGTGGCGGGCGAAAATGGTGAAGGCCACCCCGGCGTGATATTCGAAACCGCGGCTTTCCACCGGGTCCACCGTCAGGGTCAGATGCGGCGCCTCGGCCCGCACCAGGGCCACCACCTCGGCCAGACGGTCGCGCTCGGCGGCGGCGGCGGCGGGCAGGTCCAGGGCGGCCAGACGGGCCAGGGCGCGGTCGGCCGGTCCCACCGCCTCGATCAGCGCCCCCAGGATGCGGGCGGCCGGACCGGCGGCGGCGGCGACGAAAGCGGCATCCTTGTGTTCCGCGGCGTCGCGCAGATCCTGGGCGCCGGCCACGACGGGTAGGAACAAC
>JAJXUO010000026.1 GCA_021782815.1 Pseudomonadota bacterium | reverse complement strand
AGGGGCGGGCGGCGCCTCGGCCGCGGCGCTGGCGGGCGCGGCGGCGGCGGGCGTGGCCAGGTCGCGCTTCAGGCTGCGCTGGCGCTGGTCCAGGCGCAGGATATCCTGGCGGAAGGACTCCAGCACCTTGGCCACATCCTGGTTATTGGCTTTCCAGGCCGTTTCCAGCTCGGTCAGGCGGCGGCCCAGTATTTCGGCGGTTTCGCTCATGCGCTTCTGGTTTTCCGTCTGCAGGGCGGCGCGGATTTTCTCCACTTCCTCGACGATATCGCGCTTGATCCAACGGGTTTTCTTGTCGGTTTCCTCTTCCAGACGCTGCATCCCGGCATTCATGTCGTTCTGCATCTCCACCTTGAGCTCGTAGGCGTTCTTGACCAGCGATCCCACATACGTCACCAGGGTTCCGCCGATGATCAGCAGCAATCCGAGGGCAACGCTGATCAGCATCACGGTCCAGAAGCTCATGGACATTCCTTGGCCGGCAGGAGGAAAACCAGGGAGTACTCTCGGCGAAATGCCACGACCGCGCAAATGAATAATACGGGCGTTTAATGCCCTAGCCGGCGGCCGCGGCATCAGGGTGATCGCATTTGCGCTCACCCTGGATTTTTTGTCCCTCAGGCGCCGGGCGCTGGCGTGCCGCCAGCTTGGCTGTCCTCACTTATGCCTCCGCGTTACCGCTCCGGCAACGCTCCGGCGCGCTCAACGCGCTAGTCAGCCGCATACGCGGCTTCCATAATGCGATCACCCTGGCCGCGGCATGAAGAGGGCTTGCCGGGCCCCGGCACCGATTGTAGCCTTGGCGACGGACGGTTTTCAGCGAGGCGGACATGACGGATGTGGAAAACTGGTTGCGTGACCGCGGCATCACCGAGGTGGAATGCCTGGTGCCCGATATGTCCGGGGTGCCGCGCGGCAAGATCCTGCCGGCTCCCAAATTCCTCTCCAGTTTCGATGGCGGCCTGCGGCTGCCGGAAAGCATCTTCGCCCAGACGGTGACCGGCGGCTACCCGGAGAAGGATGTCACCAGCGTCACCGACGGCGACGTCTATCTGCGCCCCGATCCGCAGTCCCTGCGGGTGGTGCCGTGGTATCCCGATCCCACCGCCCAGGTCATCAACGACTGTTTTTACGCCGACGGCGCGCCGGTTTCCATTTCGCCGCGCCAGGTGCTGCGCAATGTGCTGAAGCTCTATGAGGATCGGGGCTGGAAGCCCATCGTGGCGCCCGAGCTGGAATTTTTTCTGGTCAAGATCAACACCGATCCCGATTATCCGCTGGAACCGCCCATCGGCCGCTCGGGGCGTCCGGAAACCGGCCGTCAGTCCTACGGCATCGATGCCGTCAACGAGTTCGATCCGCTGTTCGAAAAGGTCTACGCCTATTGCGAAGCCCAGTGCCTGGACATCGATACCCTGAGCCATGAGGCCGGGGCGGCCCAGATGGAAATCAACTTCAATCACGGCGAGGCGCTGGAACTGGCCGATCAGGTGTTTTTGTTCAAGCGCACGGTGCGTCAGGCCGCCCTGCGCAACAACGTCTATGCCACCTTCATGGCCAAACCCATGCAAAACGAGCCGGGCAGCGCCATGCATGTGCATCTGAACGTGCTGGATGCGGCCAGCGGCCGCAACCTGTTCGCCGACGAGGAGGGCGGGGATACGCCGCTGTTCCGTCATTTCATCGGCGGTCTGCGCAAATTCCTGCCGTCCTGCATGCCGCTCTTCGCTCCCAACGTCAATTCCTACCGCCGCCTGGTGCCCGATTACGATGCTCCCATCAATGTGCATTGGGGGCGCGACAACCGCACGGTGGGCCTGCGCGTTCCCACCTCGGGGGCGGCGGGGCGGCGGGTGGAGAACCGTCTGGCCGGGGCCGATGCCAACCCTTATCTGGCCATTGCCGGGTCGCTGGCCTGCGGCTATCTCGGCATGACCGGCGAGATCGATGCCGGCGATCCCATCGAAGGCTCGGGCTATACCCGCGCCCATTCCCTGCCGCGCCAGCTGTTCGACGCCCTGCCCAAACTGCAGCAAAACCGCCCCTTGCGCGAGGTGCTGGGCGAGGATTTCGTGGAAACCCTGGTGGCGGTCAAGGAAGCGGAGTGGGAGGCCTACCAGCGGGTGGTGTCCTCGTGGGAACGGGAATATCTGCTGCTGAACGTGTGACGAGAGGGGCTTCCAACCCAATGTGCGGTGATCGCTTCCGATCACCGCGCCGTCAGGCGCGCGTCGCCTTGCTTTTTTAGTCCTCTTCCTTCTCGGCGGTGATGACCTGGAAACGGTCGGGATTATCGGCCAGCATCTGCACCGACAGGATGCCGTTGCCTGAGCGCACGATCAGTTCGGCAAACCATTTTCCCGGCTCCACCTCCATGGGTTGGCCGAGGTCGATGGAGGTCACCTCTTCCACATCCATGCTGATGGTGCGGTCGCTGAGGAAGGATACGGAAGCCACGGTTTTTTTGGAGGATGTCATTTCAGGCGTCTCCTTCGCTGTGTGTCTCGGCGGGGGGCTCGGGCACGATCACCGCCATGACGGCGCCCTCGCGGTCGGGGGCCAGGCTCATTTGGTCCCATGAGCGGCGGGCGGGTTCGGCCCGTCCGGCCCGTCTCAAGGTGTCCAGATGGGCGCTCAAGGCCCGGCGCGCCAGGGTGGTGGCCTGCTCCAGGCTGGGGGCATGGGCGCGGCAGTCCGGAAAATCGGGGATCTCCACGCAAAAATCGCTGTGCGGCAATTTGCGGATGAAGGCGATGACGCCGTCCTGGGGGATGTCGGGGGCGCTTTCGGTCAGCCAGTCGCTGGCGCTGGCGTCGGCGGGATCGAGGCCGGCCAGAAGATCGGCCATGGCCTCGGCCTTGGCGGTCAGGCCCACCACCAGGCGGCGGTCGTCGGCGTCGATGAAATCGGAGGGCAGCGGTTCGGCCCGCAGGCTGGCGAAATCCAGCACCGGCCGGGCCAGGGCCTCGTTCATGCGGGCCAGGATCCAGGCGGGATCGTCGCCGGCCACCGGCGCCGGATCCGGCGACAGCGCGGCCGGAATATCGCGTTCGTCGCCCTCGTAAAAGGCTTGATGAATGGCCAGATGGCTGCGGCCGTCCAAAAGGTGGCGCACCACCCGGTAATCCCAGGGGCGGTGCGGCGTCGTCGGGGCGGGGCCGGGCGTTTGCGGCATGGATCCTTGGCAGTCTGCTTCAGCGTATCCTCAAAGGATGCCCCCCTTTACCAGACGCGGCAAGGGCGAGTTTAGCGACGGCTGGTGGCGGTGCAGCCCAGCGAGGCGATGATGAGGGCGGCCATGGCCAGCAGCCGCAGCGGGCTTAAATGTTCGTGCAGGCCCAGCCAGCCGACGGCGGCGCCCACCGCCGGCTCCAGGCTGACCAGGATGCTGAAGGTTTTGGCCGGCATGCGCTTCAGGCTGATCATTTCCAGGGAATAAGGAATGGCCCCGGACATCATGGCCACCACGAAGGCCACCATCAGCACCGGCAGGCTTAAAATGGCCGCGCCGCCGCTGGCCACGCCCAGGGGCAGGGTGAGGGTGGCGGCGAAAAACTGGCCCAGGGCGCTGGCGCGGCCGCCGGGCAGGAAGCGCCCCACCCTTTGGCCGAACAGGATATAGGCGGCCCAACAGGCTCCGGCCGCCAGGGCCAGGGCCAGACCCGGGCCGCTCAGGGGCGGAGCGCCGCGCCAGGGCAGATCCAGGCCCAGCAGACCGGCCACCGCCAGCCCCAGCCAGACGAAATCCAGCGGCCGCCGCGACGAGGCCAGGGCCAGGCAGAACGGGCCGGTGAATTCCACGGCCACGGCGACGCCCAGCGGCAGGAAATGCAGGCTGTTGTAAAAACAAAGATTCATCAGGCCCAGGGACAGGCCGTAGAGCAGCACCGTCAGCCACTGCCGCCGGCGCAGGCGGGCGCCGCGCCAGGGCCGCCACAGCAGGCACAGCACCAGGGCGGCGAAGCCCGAGCGCAGACCGGTGGTGGCGATGGGGCCGATGATCGGGAACAATTGCTTGGCGAAGGCCGCCCCCACCTGCAGCGACAGCATGGACAAAACCAGGGCGCCCACCGCCAGCAGGCGGGCTTGTCCGGAAGAGGAACTGTGGGATGGCATGACGGAACTCGAAGGCCGGGCCATATGGGGGCGCGGCGAAGAATTTGATCACATCTATGTGCCGGAGCCGGGGGCAAAGGTCAACAGGCGGGGAAGGGCTTACTCTTTCGGATGGGACGGGCGGCTTTCCAGCCAGGCGCGGAACTGGTCGGCGGGCAGGGGGCGGCTGTGCAGGTAGCCCTGCACCATATCGCAGCCCATGGCCTGCAGGGCCCCTTGTTGATGCTGCTGTTCCACCCCTTCAGCCACCACCTTGAGACGCAGCGATTGGGCCAGGGCGATGATCATCTGCACGATGGCGTCATCGTCGGCGTCTTGCGTCATGTCGGCGATGAAGGAGCGGTCGATCTTCACGGCGTTGATGGGGAATTTTTTCAGATAGGCCAGGCTGGAATAACCGGTGCCGAAATCATCCACCGACACCGCCACGCCCAGGGCGCGGATGCGATGCAGCATGGCGGCGGCCTTGGTGGGGTTGCCCATCACCGTGCTTTCGGTCAGTTCCAGCTCCAGGGCCGAGCCCGGCAGGCCGGTTTCGGCCAGGATGGCCGCCAGGCGCTCGGGCAGGGCTTCGTCGCGGAACTGGCGCGGCGACAGGTTGACCGCCACCTCGATGTCCAGGCCCTGGCGGCGCCAGATCATGGTCTGGCGGCAGGCTTCCTCCAGCACCCAGGCGCCGATGGGCACGATCAGTCCGGTTTCCTCGGCCAGCGGAATGAACTGGTCCGGGGCGATCAACCCTTCAGGGCTGCGCCAGCGGATCAGGGCCTCGGCGCCGCAGGGCGCGCCCGACGACAGCAGCACCTTGGGCTGGTAGAAAAGTTCGAATTCGCCGTTTTCCACGGCGCGGTGCAGGGCCGCCTCCTGTTCCAGGCGCAGGGCGGCGCGGCTGTTGAGATCGGGATCGACGAAGGAGAAGCCGCCGTCCCCTTCGGCCTTGGCGCGGTACATGGCGGCATCGGCCTGGCGCATCAGGGTGGCGGCATCGCCGCCGTCGCGCGGATAAAGGGCGATGCCGATGCTGGTGGCGGTGCGCACGCGCTGGCCGTCGAGATCGAAGGGCCGGGCCAGGACGGCGATGATTTTTTCCGCCACCTGGGCGGCATCCTGCATGTCCTGGCCGGGCAGCAGCACCACGAATTCGTCGCCGCCCAGCCGCGCCACCGTATCGCTCTTGCGCAAGTTGTCGGCGATGCGGCGCGACACTTCCCGCAGCAGGCGGTCGCCCACCTCGTGGCCCAGGCTGTCGTTGATCAGCTTGAAGCGGTCGAGATCAAGGAACAGCAGCGCCAGCGGCGTGTCGTCGCGATCGGCCACGGTGATGGCATGTTGCAGCCGGTCGGCCAGCAGCAGGCGGTTGGGCAGGCCGGTGAGGGCGTCGTGATAGGCCTGGTGTTTGATCTGGTCGTCCTTGCGGCGCAGATCGGTGACATCGGTGAAGATGGCGACGAAGCGGGCATGACCGCCCGAGGGATGGGGAATGGCGGAAATGGTGGTCCATTGCAGATAGACCTCGCCGCTTTTGCGGCGGTTCCACACTTCGCCCTGCCAGCTGCCCCGCTGCATCAGCTCCCGCCACATGCCCTCGTAGAAGGCCGGATCGTGGTGATCGGATTTCAAAAGCCGCGGGCTGGCGCCCACCGCGTCCTCGGCGGTGAAGCCGGTGATGTCGGTAAAGGCGGGATTGACCGATTGGATGAGGCCGGCGGCGTCGGTGACCATGATGCCCTCGCGGCTGGCATGGAAGACGCTGGCGGCCAGGGTCAGATCGGATTCCGCCTGCTTGCGTTCGCTGATGTCGCGCCAGGTGCAATAGATCAGCTGCCGTCCGTCCAGCTGGATGGGGCATAAGGTGACCTCGGCGGGAAACAGGCTGCCGTCGGCCCGTTTGTGCAGCCATTCGAAGCGCAGGGTGGAGCCGCCGCTGCGCACTTCGGCGATCAGTCTTTCGGCCTTGTCGTAGGACAGGGTGCCGTCGGGCTGGCAGGGGGGCGACAGGTCGGACGGGTGGGTGAAGAGGAATTCGTCGCGGCTGGCATAGCCCAGCATGCGCACCGCCGCCATGTTGCAATCGATGAAACGGCTGCCGTCGATGATCCATACCGGGTCGGGGGAGCAGTCGAACAGCGTCCGGAAATAGACATGGCCTTCATCCCCGGCCGAGGCCTGGGGGCGTTCCAGCGTATCCAGGACGTTCTTCGCCATCGCCGCGTCTATTTCTTCCGGCCTATTCCCATAGAAAGAAGAAGGTAATGCGCTTTTGCCCGGACAGGAAGGAAAAACGGGGCGGCGGCCAGATTCCGGCCGCTCCCGGGCGGGGCCGATGCGCGTGGGGTGGGTGACAGGGCAGGATTTCCGGGGTGTTCCGGTGCGGTATTATAATACCATTATTATAACGTATTGATTTTAAATGATAAAATTTATATTGACGCTGGGCGCGAATCTCAGCATACTCCGCGCTCTTTTGGGGGCGGCACTGGGCCGTTTCCTTATTCTGGTTTAGCAGTGGGTGATATGACTACCTATTCCGCCAAACCGTCCGAAGTGAACAAGAAGTGGGTGGTGATCGACGCGGACGGCGTCGTTCTGGGCCGTCTCGCCAGCATCATCTCGATGCGCCTGCGCGGCAAGCACCTCCCCACCTACACGCCGCACATCGACATGGGCGACAACGTGATCGTCATCAATGCCGAGAAGGTCAAGCTGACTGGCCGTAAGCTCACCGACAAGGTGTTCTACTGGCACACCGGCTATGCCGGCGGCATCAAGGGCCGCACCGTGGGCCAGCTGCTGGGCGGCCGGTATCCGGAGCGCGTGATCGAGAAGGCCGTCGAGCGCATGATCACCCGTGGTCCGCTGGGCCGTCAGCAGATGAAGAACCTGCGCGTCTATGCCGGTGCCGAGCATCCGCATGCCGCTCAGAACCCGGAAGTGGTGGACGTCGCGTCCATGAACCCGAAGAACAAGAGGAGCGCCTAACCCATGGCCGAAGACTTCAGCGCCCTTGCCGACCTGAAGGCCGCCGCTCCCGCGGCCGCCCCGGTCCGTGAGCCGAAGATCGACGCGCAGGGCCGTTCCTACGCCACCGGCAAGCGCAAGAACGCCGTTGCCCGCGTGTGGGTCAAGCCCGGTTCGGGCAAGATCACCGTCAACGGCCGCTCCCTGGAGGTGTATTTCGCCCGTCCGGTGCTGCGCATGGTCATCAACCAGCCGTTCCAGGTGGCCGGCCGTGTCGATCAGTTCGACGTGGTGGTGACCGTGGCCGGCGGCGGCCTGTCGGGTCAGGCCGGTGCCGTGCGTCACGGCATCTCCAAGGCCCTGACCTACTACGAGCCGGCTCTGCGCAGCCCGCTCAAGGCCAGCGGTTTCCTGACCCGCGACAGCCGCGTGGTGGAACGCAAGAAGTACGGCAAGGCCAAGGCCCGCCGCAGCTTCCAGTTCTCCAAGCGCTAAGCTGTTTCGGCAAAGCCGCTCAAGATCGAAGGGCCGGAGAGTTTCTCCGGCCCTTTTTCTTTTGTTCGGGCTCAGGCCGTTTGTATGCGGCAGGCCTGGCACAGGCCTTCCACCTCGATGGTCTGGCGGCTGACGAGGAAGCCCAGGCGCTCGGCGCCGGCGCGGATGGCGGCGCCGATGGCCGGATCTTCCAGTTCCAGCACCTGGCCGCAGCTCTGGCAAATCAGGAACTGGGCGCTGTGCGGCCCCATGGGGTGGGGGCAGCCCACATAGGCGTTCAGCCGTTCCAGTCGGTGCACCAGCCCCTGGTCCAACAGAAAATCGAGAGCGCGGTAGACGGTGGGCGGGGCGGCGTTCTGTCCCTCGGCCTTCAGGGCGTCCAGCAGGGCATAGGCTCCTACCGGAGCGTGGCTGTCCCACACCAGTTCCAACACCCTTTTGCGCACGGCGGTCAGGCGGGCGCCGTTGCGGCCGCACTGCCGTTCGGCGGCGTCGAGGGCGGCGCGCACGCAGTCCCGGTGATCGTGACCGGCATGCGGGGCGGGGGAAAGGGCGGCGGGGCTGTCGGGCATCATCGGGTCCGGCTTGACAAAAGGGCGACGGAAGACCATCCAAACTGTATACTATAACAGTCCGCCGGTCCGGCATGACATTTATCACCCCGACCGCTAAGGAGGTTTTCCGTCGTGATCGATCCCGCGCCCGCCCTGGCCGCCCTCTCCTTCAATGCCGATGGCCTGGTGCCCGCCATCGCCCAGCAGCACGACAGCGGCGAGGTGCTGATGATGGCCTGGATGAACCGCGAGGCGGTGACTGAAACCCTGGCCACCGGCCGGGTCTGCTATTATTCGCGCTCGCGCCGGGCTTTGTGGCGCAAGGGGGAAACCTCGGGCCAGCAGCAGCGGCTTGTGGAGTTTCTCATCGATTGCGACGGCGATACCGTGCTCTTGAAGGTGGATCAGGCCGGGGTGGCCTGCCATACCGGGCGGCGCAGCTGCTTTTACACCGCCGCCCGCGCCGAAGGTCTGACCGAGGTGCAGGGCGTGTTGATTTCCCCCAAGGAGCTTTACGGCAAATGAACCGCGATCTGGAGGCCGAGGCCGCCGCCACCCTTCCCGTCACCATCCTCACCGGCTTTCTCGGCAGCGGCAAGACCACGGTGCTGAACCATCTTTTGAGCCAGCCGGAGCTGAAGGACGCCGCCGTCCTCATCAACGAATACGGCGAGGTGGCCATCGATCATCTGCTGGTGCGCCAGGTGGCCGAGGATGTGGTGTTGCTGGATTCCGGCTGTCTGTGCTGCACCGTGCGCGGCGACCTGGTGGATGCCCTGCGCGACCTGTTCCTGAAGAAGGTGAAGGGCGAGATTCCCGATTTCACCCGCGTGGTCATCGAAACCACCGGTCTCGCCGATCCCGCCCCCATCGTCCATACCCTGATGACCGATCCGCTGCTGGCGGCCCGCTACCGCCTGGACGGCCTGGTCTGCACCGTGGACGCGGTCAACGGTTTGGCCACCCTGGAGCGCAACAAGGAATCGGTGAAGCAGGCGGCCATGGCCGACCGGCTGCTGCTGACCAAGCTGGATTTGGCCGATCCGGGCAAGGCCGAAGCCTTGCGCGCCCGCCTGGTGGATATCAATCCCGGCGCCCTGCTGGTGCCGGTGGCGGAAGGGCGGGTGCCGCCGGCCGAGGTGCTGGATTGCGGCCTGTTCACCGGCAAAAGCAAAACCCCCGACGTGGAGCGCTGGCTGAACGAGGAGGCCTATGCCGCCCGCGACGAGGCCGAGCACGCCTGCGGCCCCGATTGCGGCCACGAGCATCACCACCATCATGATCATCATCACGGTCATCACCACCACGCCCACCGCCATGACGACGGCGTGGCCTCGTTCGTGCTGACCTATGACGAACCGGTGGCCTGGGACGGGCTGGCCATGGCCCTGGAATTCCTGATTTCCACCCGGGGCGAGAATTTGCTGCGGGTCAAAGGCATCGTCAACGCCCGGGGCAACGCCCAGCCGCTGGTGATCCACGGCGTGCAGCACATGTTCCACCCGGTGGTGCCGTTGCCCGAGTGGCCCGACGACGATCACCGCACCCGCATCGTCTTCATCACCCGCGATCTGCCGCGCGCCGCCATCGAAACCCTGCTGGCCCACGCCCTGGCCGAGGCCGAGGCGTCGGGACAGGCTTGAGGCCCACATGGCGGTGATCGGACCTGATCACCGCCCCCTCATGCGCGCGATGTCGGTGAGGCCGAAATGAAAAGGCCGGTCCGCGAGGACCGGCCTTTCCGTTATACCAAATTGCAGTGATCGGAACCGATCACTGCACCCTCATGCGCCGGGCGGGTTTCTCCGAAACCCTTGGCGTCGCGCCTGATGGCGCGCTTTGCCTCACCGCGCCATCAGGCGCGCGTCGCCTTGCTCCTAACCGGCGTCGCGATGAGTCAAGCTCATCGCGACTTGGTATTACCTCACCGCGCCAGTGGCGCGGGGGCGTTGAGGGGCGGTCGGCGGTCGAGATTGGCCACTTCCAGCCGGCCCATATCGTGCACCAGCTGATAGGCCGCCATGCGCAGGTCGAAATCGGCGTTGGCGTAGGTGATGTCGGCGTTGGTGATGTTGCTCTCGGCGTCGAGCACGTTGATCATGGTTTCCTTGCCGGCCTCGTGCATCTTCTTGCGGGCGTCGAACACCTCGTGCGCCAGATTGACGGCGTTTTCCAAAAGGCTCAGGCGTTCGCGCGCCGTGGCCAGCTGCGACCAGGCCAGGCGCACCGCCTCGGCCACCTTGCGGCCGGTTTCGTTGGCGTTGTCCTTGCTGGCGCCGTAATCGTAGGAGGCCTCGGCCACCTGGGCCTCGGTCTTGAAGCCCGAGAACAGCTCCCAGTTCAACTCCAGCAGCACCGCCCAGTCGCGCTGCATGCCGGCCACGCCGTTGGCATAGCTGGCGTAATCGCTGCGGCCCACCAGATCGACGGTGGGCATGTAGCCCGATTTGGCCGTCTCGATGCGGTGCTGCGACACCTCCACGTTCTTCTGGGCCACCTGCAGGGCCGGATTGTTCGACTGGGCGTCGTCGATGGCGTCTTGCAGGGTGGCGGGGATCAGGTCCACCGGCGGCAGCGGCGGCCGTTCCGCCTGGCCGACCTCGGGCGGATGGCCGAACACCTGCTGATAGCGGGCCAGGGCCTGCTGCAGCGCCCCTTCGAAGGCGATGCGCCGCTCCATGGCCACCTGCAGGCGCTGCTTGGCCGAGAGCACGTCCACCGCCATGCCGGAGCCGCGCTGCACCCGTTCGTTTTCCAGATGGAGCTGGGTTTGCAGGCGATGCTCGTTTTCGCGGGCCAGACGCACCAGGGTGAGCTGGCGGCTGACGTCGAGATAGGCGTGCACGCCCTCCAGGATGGTATTTTGCCGGGTCATGCGCAGCGAGGCTTCCGAGGCCTCCCTGGCGCTGAGGGCGGTGTCCACCGAGGCGTTGGTGGCGTTGCCGTCGTAAAGGTGTTGGGTGACGGTCACGGCGCCGTATTCGCCGTCGCGCATGAAGGACTTGCCGTACATGCCCTCGCGGGTGGTGGAACTGGTGAAATTGGGGCCCACATCCGACTGGGCCCGCACCACCGGCAGATAGCCGGAGCGGGCCGCGCCCACGGTTTCCCCGGCCGATTGCACGCTGTGTTTGGCGGCCTGGATCAGCGGATGGCTGTCCAGCAGGCCGCCGATCTCCGCTTCAAGCGATGCGGCGCGGACCGGAACGGTCAGAAACATGGTTGCGGCGGCGGCCAACAGAACGGACCGCATCCCGGTGCCCAGGATGATCTGCATTGACGGAGCTTCCCCTTCCCTCTGGAACCGGATAACCGAATTCCTGAACCCCACTTCATACCATTCCTACAGGAAGAGACTCGCGGGTTCAATGCCCGCAAGGGTTTGCGTGGCGCGGGCCGGAAGAGTGCCGTCGGCATCTTTTGATTGTGAAGCTTAAAATAATCGCTCATAAATTTATATTGTGTGTGGTTGCAATCTGTATTTAGGGAAAATATATGCCTTCCGGAACGGACTTTACCCGGATCACGCGACGAAGCCGCGACGGGCGGCATTCGGTCTCTGACTCCGCGTTCCGTCCGACCGGACTCGCTCTCACCCAAGGAGCAAAGCGTGACGTCACGTATTCTGGTGATCGTAGGCGATGAGGATCTGAGCCGCCGTCTGGTGGAGCGGCTGCGGGCACAAGGCTATGCGGCGGCGGCGGGCTCCCTGGCCGAGGCGGCCGGAGAGGGGGGGCCGCTGGCCGATCTGTTGCTGCTGGACGGCGCTCTGGCCGGGGTGGAGCGGATATGGCTCCGCCTGGCCGCGCACCGTCCGCTGATCCTTTTGAGCGAGGCCGGCTGGTCCGACGCGGCGCGGAACCGGGCGCAAGGCGCGGCGGCGATTCTGCGCAAACCGGTTGATTTCGACGATCTGGATCTGGCGGTGGCGCGGGCGCTGGAACTGGCCGCCCTGCGCCATGAAAATCAACGCCTGCATCAGTGCCTGGCCGCCACGCCGGTCAGTTTCCAGGCCGAGCCCAGTCTGGAGGCCATCAAACGCGATTATTTGAGATATCTGCTGGCGAAATATGACGGCCATCGCGGCAAGGTGGCGCGGATTTTAGGCATCAGCGAACGCAACACCTACCGTCTGATCGGCAAGTTCGGTTTCGGAGAGGGGGGCGGACACGGCTGATCCCACATGGATTTGCCGGGTTTCCTGCCGAAAAGCGCCGATCGGCTCTTGTTCATGAGCTGATCATCTGGAACACTGTCCCGGCTTTAGGGAGAGGGGGCGGCGTGCTGGAGCGGTGGCAGTGAATTATTTGGCTCATTTCCGGTTGGCCCGCGCCCCGTTCGCGTCCGATTCCCCGGTCGCGCTCTATCCGGTGCGCGCCCAGACCAATGCCGCCGCCGCCCTTGATTTCGCCCTGCGCCGCCGCTTCGGCCTGGTGGCCCTGGTGGGGCCGCAAGGCTGCGGGAAAAGCCTGCTGGCCCGGCTGGTGGCGGCCCGTCTGGCGGCCGACGGGGCCCGGGTGGTCTGGCTGGACGGCGCGGCGGCGGGGCGCTTGGGCGCGGCGCTGTGCGATGCCCTGGGTCTGGCTTCCGTCGCCGACGCGGCGGCGGCGGTGCGGCGCTTTGCCGCCGCGCCGGAGCAGGCGCCGACGGTGGTGGTTCTGGATGAGGCCGAAAGCTTAAGCGACGAGGATCTGCGCCTGCTGATGGCGCTGGGCCGCGAACCCGGTGGCGGGCCGACGCCGTTGCGGTTGCTGCTGGTGGGGGAAAGCGCGCTGGAGCGCCGCCTGTCGCATCCCCTGTGGCATCTGTTGCGCAGCCGCATCGATGCCGTCGTGCCCCTGGACCGTTTCGATCCCGCCGATCTCGAGGACTACGCCCGCCAGCGTCTGGCCGCCGCCGCCGAGGCCGGAGCCGCTCCGCCCTTCAGCCCGGCGGCCCTGGCCTTGCTGGTGCGTTGTTCCGAAGGCCTGCCCGCGGTGCTGCATCGTTTGGCCGATCAGGCCTTGCAGGCGGCGTGCGCCGCCCAGGCCGACAGGGTGGGGCCCGGCCATGTGCGCCACGTGGTGGAGGCCGATCCGGCGTTGCCGCATCCCTCCGCCGCGCCGCGCCGCCGTCTCCGGGGGCTGATCGCTTGGGGTCTTGTTCTGGCCCTGATGCTGCTGGGAAGCGGAGTGGCGGTTTTGCGCCTGTTGCGGACGACGCCGCCCGCGCCCGTTCACGCCGTGCCGGTTCCCGCCAGGGCCGCTCCGTCTTCCGGACCGGTGAAGACAACTCCGGCGCCCAAGGGCGCGCCGCCGCCCCAATCCGCGCCGGTAACGCCCCAACCCGCGCCGGTGGCGGCACAACCGCCGTCTCCGGCCCCCCCGGCCGCCGCGCCGGTGTCGGCGCCGCCGCCAAAGCCGGTTTCCCCGCCCGTGCAGGTGGAGCCGCCGCCGCCGCCGGTGCCGCCGGAACGGCCGCCGCCGCCCCGATCCCTGCGGGAGGCCGTTCACCCGGCGGTGCCCCGTCCCGCGCTCAAGCCGGTTGCCAAACCGGCACCGGCGTCTCCGGCTCCGGTTGCCCCGGCTCCGGCCGCCCTGGCCTTGCCGCCGGGGATCTCCACCAAGGATGCGGCGCCGCCGCCGCCCGGCGGCGACGATGTGGACCGTCTGGATTCCTTGCGGGCCGGCTCGGGAGTGTATCCCGGCGGCAAGTGACGCCGGGCGGTATGACGCCGCCGGGAGCGCGGCGCTATTGCTGCTGTTGGCGCAGGGCCTGCTGCAGACGGACGGCGTCGTCCACCGTCACATCCACCTCCAGATCCTCGTCGCCGCCGGTGCGCAAGGCGCGCACCGGCGCGGCGTCGAGGGCATCGAGCCCCACCGCCACGCGGATATGGGCTTGGGCGTTGGTCGGGCCGTTGGCGATGTCGTAGCTGAGCCAGCCGGCGCCCTCCACCCAGGTTTCGGCCCAGGCATGGCTGGCCATGCGGTCGGCGCTCACCGGACGGCGTCGGGCGTCGGCGCTTTCGGCGCACAGATAGCCGCTGACATAACGGGAGGGCAGCCCCAGGCTGCGGCAGCAGGTGACGAACAGGTGGGCATGGTCCTGGCTTAGTCCGGTGCGGGCATCGAGAACCTGACGGGCCGACGGCGTGGCGCGGGCGAGGCCGGGCCGGTAGAGCACGCTCTCCTGAATGCCGGCCAAAAGGCCGTCGAGGCCGCGCCGCGCATTGGCGGCGATGCCGGGACGGAAGCCTTCGGCAAAGGCGCGGATGCGCTCGTCCGCCGTGGTGAGGCGGGTGGAGCGCAGGAAGATGTCGGGGGGCAGATCCTCGAAGCTGGAGAGCAGCGGCTGGCCGCCATCGGCGATTTCCACCTCGCCGACGGCGGTGACGCGGATTTCGCTGTGGGGTTCGTCCACCACCAGTACATGGGCCAGATTGCCGAAGCCGTCGGTCCAGGGACGGAGATTGCCCGAGGCGCTCACCGACCAGGACAGCACGCGCTGATGCGGGCCCGAGGCCGGGGTCAGGCGCAGATACTGGATGGCGTAGTTGGCGGGGCTGCGGTAGCGGTAAACGGTCTCGTGATTGATGGCGACACGCATGGCGGCCCTCCCTTACACAATCATCAGAAAATCGCGGGAAATCTGCAGACCCACGGCGGCGATGCGGTCCAGCACCTCCTCCAGGAAGTCGTGCAGGCCGGCGCTTAAGATCCGCTCCATGCGGCCATAGCGCAGGCGGGCGCCGAATTCCCCGGACAATCGCTCGCTTTCCAGGGGACGGCCCTCGGCCAGGGCGGTCAGGTTCTCCGTCACCTTGTCGAAGCAGAAGCGCAGCGAACGCGGCATGTCGGCCCGCAGCACCAGCAGTTCGGCCACCCGCGCCGGGGTGATGACGTCGTGATAGGTCTGGTGATAGGCGCGGAAAGCCCCGGCCGAGCGCAGCAGCGCCCCCCATTCGTAATAGGCGGCGGCGGGGTCGTTGTCCTTGCCGCCGGCTTCCAGCACGTAATGCTTGGTGTCCAAAAGACGGGTGGTGTTGTCGGCCCGCTCCAGGAAGGTGCCCAGCCGGGTGAAGGCGAAGGCCTCGTTGTGCAGCATGGTGGCGTGGGCCACGCCGCGGAACAGGTGCGAGCGTTCCTTCACCCAGTCGGAAAATTCCCGGAGGCCGCGCTGATGCAGCGCCGTCTCATCCAAATCGCGCAAGGCGAGCCAGGTGGTGTTGAGGCTTTCCCACATCTCCACCGGAATGGTGGCGCGCAGCGAGCGGGCGTTTTCCCGCGCCGCCCGCACGCAGGACCAGATGGACGAGGGATTGCCCCGATCCAGGGTGAGAAAGGCGGATACCCCGCTTTCCGTCACCGCGCCGTGGCGTTCGGCATAGGCCTCCTCGGCGCACAACAGGGCCAGCATGGCCGTCCATTCGGCGTGACCGCCGCCATGGGTCTGCAGCGACAGCCGCTGGGTCACATCCAGGATGCGGGCCATGTTCTCGGCCCGCTCCATATAGCGGCCCATCCAGAAAAGATTATCCGCGGTCCGGCTCAGCATGGGCTTACTCCTCCAGCACCCAGGTGTCCTTGGTGCCGCCGCCTTGCGACGAATTCACCACCAGCGATCCCTTGGTCAGGGCCACGCGGGTCAGCCCGCCCGGCACCACGGCCATGCCGTTCTTGCCGGTCAGCACGAAGGGACGCAGATCCACATGACGCGGCGCCACGCCCTCCTCGACGAAGGTGGGGCAGGTGGACAGCGCCAGGGTGGGCTGGGCGATATAGCCGTCGGGGTCGTCCAGGATCAGCCGGCGGAATTTTTCGTGCTCGGCCTTGGTGGCCTTGGGGCCCACCAGCATGCCGTAGCCGCCCGATCCCTGCGTTTCCTTCACCACCAGATCGGCCAGATGCTCCAGCACATAGGCGCGGTCGTCGGGACGCGAGCAGCGGTAGGTGGGCACGTTGCCGATCAGCGGCTCCTCGCCCAGATAGAAGCGGATGATGTCGGGCACGTAAGGGTAGGTGGATTTGTCGTCGGCCACCCCGGTGCCGATGGCGTTGGCCAGGCTGACGCCGCCGTTGCGGTAGACCGACAACAGTCCCGGCACCCCCAGCAGGCAATCGGGGTTGAAGGCCAGCGGGTCGAGGCAATCGTCGTCGAGGCGGCGGTAGAGCACATCCACCCGGCGCGGCCCGCGCGTGGTGCGCATCCACACGGCATCGTCGCGCACGAACAGGTCCTGCCCCTCCACCAGTTCCACGCCCATTTCCTCGGCCAGGAAGGCATGTTCGAAATAGGCGCTGTTGTAAGGGCCGGGGGTCAGCACCGCCACGGTGGGGGCGCCCGCCGCCCGCTCGGGCGCCACCGAGCGCAATTGCCGCAGCAGCTCGGCCGGATAATGATCCACCGGGGCCACGGCGTTGTCCTGGAACAGCTTGGGGAACAGCCGCATCATCACCGCCCGGTCCTCCAGCATGTAGCTGACGCCGGACGGCGTGCGCAGATTGTCCTCCAGCACATAGAACTCGCCTTCCGACACCCGCACCACGTCGATACCGGCGATGTGCACATAAACATCGCCGGGCAGGCGGATGTTCTTCATTTCCGGACGGTAGAGATCGTTGCGCAGGATATGGCTGGCGGGAATGATGCCGGCGCGGATGATGTGCTGATCGTGGTAGATGTCCTGCAGGAACATCTGCAGCGCCTTGACCCGCTGGAACAGTCCGGCTTCCAGGGTGCGCCATTCGCGCGCGGCAAGAATGCGGGGGATGACGTCGAACGGGATCAGGCGTTCGGTGCCGGCGGAACTGCCGTAGACATTGAAGGTGATGCCGATGCGGCGGAACAGGAGATCGGCCTGTTCCCGTTTGCTCTCGAATTGATCGGGCGGCGTTTCCGCCAGCCAGCGTTCGATGTTTTCATAAGGCGTCCGGGCCTGACCGTCCCGGCCGAACATTTCGTCGAAAATGCCGTCATCCGCCATCGGCGCCCCCTTTTTATTACCATCTCCAATGGCGATGCAACCGCTATGCCACTCCGCAAAGATGCGGAATTCCGCCATCTTCCCCCCAGGATGCGGCATGGGCTGCCCGTCCTTTGAGCAATACTCCTTTTGGATGGGCGGGAAAAGCCTAATAGCCGGGCATTTGCTGACGGTTGTGTGACAGTGAACGGAGTTCGGCCGCCTTTCCCCGGCGGGGCATCGGGGACGAGGCCATGAAAAAGGCGGCCCGAAGGCCGCCTGGGACGGGGGCGATGCGCCGCCGCTTTTCAGGTGATGGGGGTCAGCACCCAGCCCGAGGACAGGGCGATACGCACGGCCTGGGCCCGATTGACGGCGCCGATCTTACGATAGACGTTGCGCAGGTGGATCTTGATGGTGATTTCCTGCAGGTCCAGGCGGCGGGCGATTTCCTTGTTGGTCTGCCCCTCGATCAGGTAGCCGAGGATTTCCCGCTCGCGCGCCGACAGGGTGGACAGCGGCGACGCCGGCGGCTTGGACTCCGAAGGGGTATTATCCATCAGAATGCTGGGGGGCAGATAGGATTCGCCGGCCAGCACCAGGCGCAGGGCATTGATCAGGGCGGTGCCGCTGATGGTTTTGGGAATATAGCCCGAGGCGCCGGCGCGCACGGCGGCCAGCACTTCCTCGCGCTCCACATGGCCCGACAGGATGACCACCGGCACGCCGGGGCGGGCTTTGCGCATGGTTTCAACGCCCTGAAGGCCGTTCATGCCCGGCATGCGCAGATCCAGCAGCACCAGGCCCAACCCGTCGGCGGCCTTGGCCTGGGTCAGGGCATCGTCGAAATTGGAGGCGTCCAAGATCACCGCGTTGGGATCCAGTTCGGTCAGGAACGGCTTTAACCCGTCACGGACCAGATTATGGTCGTCTGCGACCAGGATGTGCATCAATCAACTCCCATGCATCACGAACTGGATTTTTTGACTATACCAAAGCGGTATTTAAGCCGACACCCCAAAAACTCAGGAAAATGAGATTAATTTTTCCAGGGTTTCCACCATCTGGGGAAGGCTAATAGGTTTTTTCAGAAGAACGACCGATTTGGCATTGCCGGTGGCGGCCAGGGTTTCGGTGGCGCCCATATGGCCGGTCACCACCACGATGGGCAGATCGGGGTCGAGGGCGCGCAAGGCGCGGATCAGTTCCTCGCCGTCGCCGTCGGGCATGCGGATATCGGTCATCACCAGATCGGCGGGATCGTCCTCGAAGCGGGCCAGGGCGCTTTTGCCGCTATGGGCGGTGGACACCTTGTAGCCCAGTTCGGACAGATAGGCCGCCATGGTTTCGGTGGCCTGCACCTCGTCGTCCACCAGCAGCACGTGATGGCCGGGCAGATAATCGCCATCCTCCTCCTCGCCCAGGGCGACGGGGGGGCGGGGCGGGGGGGGGGCGGGGGCGGCCTGGCCCCGCGTCAGGGGCAGGCTGACGCGGAACTGGGCGCCCTGATCGGGCATGTTGCGGGCTTCCAGTTTGCCGCCCATGGAATTGATGATGCCGAAACTGACCGAAAGCCCCAGGCCGGTGCCGCTGCCCACTTCCTTGGTGGTGAAGAAGGGCTCGAAAATGCGGTCGAGATCCTGGCTGCTGATGCCGGTGCCGTTGTCGGTGACGGTAACCAGCAGATCGTCCGGGCCGGTGAGGCGGGCCTCCAGCGTCACCTTGCCCTTGCGGCCGGGCTCGGCGGCCCGCGCGCTTTTCACGGCGTCGGTGGCGTTGGACAGGAGATTGATGACGACCTGTTCCAGCTGCACCGGGCGGCCGCGCACCAGGCAGCTTTGCTCGGGCAGGCGGCAGTCGAGGGCCACGTCGGCGGCCTGCAGCTGCGGCGCCAGCAGTTCGGCGGCCAGCGACAGCGAGCGGCGGGCGTCGAAGGTTTCCACCGCGCCGGTGTCCTTGCGGCTGAAGATGCGGATATGATCGATGATCTCGGCCATGCGCCCGGTCTGCGAGGCGATCAGGCTGAACTGCTTGACCAGATAGGGGCCGTCGGCCTTGCCCCGCTCCAGCATCATCAGCGCGCTTTCGGCGGCCATGCGCATGATGTTGGTGGGCTGGCTGAGTTCGTGCGCCATGCCCGCCGCCATTTCGCCCAGGGTGGCCAGCTTGGCGGTCTGCACCAGCTGGGCATGCACCTGTTTGCGCTCGGTGATGTCGCGGATCACCACCTGGCGGGCATGCACGCCATGGAAAATGATGGGGGCCGAGGTCACCTCGGCGGCGAAATAGCTGCCGTCCAGGCGGATCAGCCGTTCTTCCACGGCGCCGCTGGCCTCATCGAGATTGAGGCGCTGGTCGGCCAGGGACACATCGTCGGGATGCACCAGATCCAGAAGGCGCCGCCCCACCAGCGGCTGGCTGGCGGTGACGCCGAACAGGCTGTTGGCGGCGGAGTTGGAGAAGATGATGATCCCTTGGGTATGGACGACGATGGCGTCGGGCGACAGTTCCACCAGCGAGCGGTAGCGCCCTTCCGATTCCTTCAGCTCGCGTTCGGCGCGGTGCCGTTCGAACTGCATGCGCTGCATGTCGATGCCGTAGGCGATATTGCGGCACAGATGCTCCATCAGGTGCAGTTCGTCCTGATCATAGGGAGCCTCGCTGCGCGCATAGAGATGCAGCACGCCGATGACCCGCCCCTCCACCAGTAGCGGCAGCGACAGGCTGGATTTGAAGCCGCAGCGCAGGGCTTCCTCGCGCCAGGGGGCGAAATGCCGGCTGTCGCCGGTATAGGCCACCTGCACCGTGCCGCTGCGGATGGCCTCGCCGGTGGGACCGCGGCCCCGTTCCGACTGTTCGTTCCAGTTGACGCGGGCGCGGCTGATATAGCCCTTGTCGTCGCCGAAGCGGGCCACCGGCCACACCGAGCGTTCGTCGTCGTGCTGCACGTAGCCGACCCAGGCGAACAGGTAGCCGCCCACCTCCACCATGATGCGGCAGATATCGTTCAGCAGCTGCTGTTCATCGCTGGCATGCACCAGCGCCTCGGTGGCGCGGGTGAAGGTCGCCAGGGCGCGGTTGACGCGAACCAGCTCGCGCTCATGGCTTTCGGATGCGATCGTTCGCCCGTCAACGTTCATTCTGCCGACCTTGTCCCTCCCAAAGCCCGCCGCCTCCATGCCGTGCCGGAGAGGCCGTCAGCAGGCTACCCCTTGCCCGGCGCCGAGGGAAGCGTCCTGATGGTGCGCGCCTTTATACAACGGTATCGCCGTCAGGGCGTGGTCAGCGGGCCGAGGAAGGCCCGGTCGTCGCTTTCGCGCAAGGATCGGGTGGGCCGGGCCTCGTCGTCGATCAGACCGGCGCCGTGCAAGGCCTTCAGCACCTTCAGGAAATGGGCGCGGTTCTGCGGGCTGTCGCCCCCCTCCAGCCAGTTCTGCTCCAGATGGGCCAGAATGGCCGGGTGGCCCAGTTCCGCCTCCCACAGGATGCCCTGCAGCGAGGCCAGGGCCTCCTCCATCTCGCGCTCCACCCCGAACACCGTCATCAGGGCGTCGGCCTCGGCCCGCTTTTGCGTTTCCGGTCCGGCGCCCAGGCCGAAATCGGCCACATGGCGGCGTTCGCGGGCGCAGGTCTGCAGATGCCCCACCTCATGCACGATGACCGAGGGCTCCATGTCGCCGCGCACGCGCCGTCCGTCGTAGGTGAAGGGCAGACTGTCGGCGGGGGGCGCGCCCAGCGGGCCTTCCCAGATCCCCATGCCGAACGAGCGGCAGAGCTCCCAGGCCTCGCGCCGTTCCCGGTCGTCCTGCGACAGTTCCAGAATGCCGCCCTCGACGAAGGCCAGGGTGGCGGCGATGCGGCGGAAGGCGGCCAGGCCTAAGGGCTCGCCGGCCAGGCAGGCCTCGAAGCGGGCCAGGCGGTCGGGCAGGTCGGGCAGGGAGATGGGGCTTAAAATCATGGGGGGACCGTGCGGCTTGCCTTAAAATCACCTTTCTTTTGGCGCATAGTGCCCCACCTTGCCAAGGGATATCGGATTTTCTGGAGGTTTCATCCGTGCTTCGCCGCTTTTCCATTCCGGCTTTGGCCCTGCTGGCGATGATCTTCACCTTCGCCCCGGCCCGCGCCTCTCTGGTCTCGGCCGCCGATCTTTTGGACGCCAGGGTGCAATACACCGCCGATTTCCAGATCCGCACCGGAGCGATGGGGGGCTTTCACGGCACCTTAATGCATGCGCATGGGCGCGAGCGGCGCGATTTCGGCGCCCTGGGCGGGCCGCAGATCCTGCTGCTGCGCCGGGATATGGACGAAGCCACCATGATGTGGCCCGAACGCAAATGGTACGTCACCACCAGCTTCACCCAGGCGGCGGCGCTGGTGGGCGGCTTCGACGGCGTCATGCTGAACCGCCGTCCCACCGGCAGCGAAACCGTCAATGGCGAACCCTGCACCCGCTATGACGTGACCGGCTCCAGCGCCATGGGCGGCAGCTTTCGCGGCACCATGTGGTTCACCCGCGACGGCATTCTGATGCGGGCCAGCGGCATGGTGCGTTTCGAAGGCCACGAGACCAGCGTGGAAACCTCGCTCAGCCATCTGCGCCGCGGCCATGTCAGCGCCGCCAGTTTCGTGCGGCCCGCCGATTATACCGGCCTGCCCATCGATCTGTCGAAGTTCGGCCTCAAGGTGCATTGAGGGCGCGGCGGCCCTCCTGTCATCCGCATCTGAACGGGCGGGCGCTCAGAAAGCCGTTCGCCCCAGGTCCCGACGCATCCATGAAACCAGGGCGGCGGGAGGCATCGGCCGGGCGTACCGGAAGCCCTGCACGGCGATGGCGCCGGCGCCGCGCAGATGGTTTTCCTCGGCTTCGGTTTCCACGCCCTCGGCGATGATGGACATGTCGAGGGCCTTGGCCAGCCCGAGAATGGCGGCGACGATGGCGGCATTATCGTTTTCGGCGTGCACGTCGTGCACGAAGGAGCGGTCGATCTTGATGGTGGAAATGGGCAGGCGCTTCAGATAGCTGAGCGAGGAGTAGCCGGTGCCGAAATCATCCACCGACACCTGGATGCCCGCGGCGCGCAGCCGGTGCAACTGCGCGATGGTGGTTTTCGGATTGGCCATCACCGTGCTTTCCGTCAGCTCCACCTCCATCTGGCTGTGGTCGAGGCGGTGGCGTTCCAGCAGACGGGCGAGGGTTTCGGCAAAGGCGCTGTTGGCGAACTGCCGGGCCGAGACGTTGACCGCCACCCGCATGCCGGGCAATCCGGCTTCGCGCCAGCGGGCGAGCTGGCGGCAAGCCTCCTCGATCACCCAGGCGCCGATCTGTGAAATCAGGTTGCTTTCCTCGGCGATGGGGATGAACACCGAGGGGGGCACCAGGCCGCGCTTGCGGCAGTTCCAGCGGATCAATGCCTCCACGCCGATCAGCCGCCGGGTGCCGAGATCGATCTGCGGCTGGTAATGCAGTTCGAATTCGCCGTTGGCGATGGCCTGGCGCAATTCCGCCTCCATCCGCAGGCGGTCCACCGCTTCGGCGTTCATATGCGGATCAAAGAGGCAGAAGGTGTTGCGGCCGTTATGCTTGGCCCGGTACATGGCGGTGTCGGCATGTTGCATCAGGGTGGGGAAGTCGCCGCCGTCTTCCGGAAACACCGCCACGCCGATACTGCCGCCGATGTTCAGGGTATGACCGGCAAGTTCCACGGGCGCGGCCAGGGCTTCGGCGATCTTCCCGGCGATTTCGGCGATCTCGGCCGCCGAGCCGACATCGGACGCCAGAATCATGAATTCGTCGCCGCCCAGCCGCGCCACGGTGTCGCTGCGCCGCAGGACGCCGCTCAGGCGGGCGCTCACCCGTTTCAGAAGCTCGTCGCCGACGGCGTGGCCCAGGCTGTCGTTGACGATCTTGAAGTGATCGAGATCGAGGAACAGCAGGGCGATGCGGCTTTGGTCGCGCCTGGCGAACTCGATGGCCCGCTCAACGCGGTCTTGCAGCAACAGGCGGTTGGGCAGGCCGGTCAGGCTGTCGTGGTGGGCCAGATGCAGCAGGGAATGTTCATGTGCCTTCAAGGCGGTGATGTCGAGAAACACCCCGACATAACGCAAGGAGTCGGGGTCGGGGCCGCCGACGGCGGAGATGCTGAGCCATTGCGGATAGATCTCGCCGCTTTTGGCGCGGTTCCAGATCTCGCCGCGCCAGGCGCCCTGTTGACGCAAGGCCTCCCACAGGGCCTGGTAAAAGCCTTCGTCCTGCCGGCCCGAGGACAGCAGCCGGGGATTTTGACCGATCACTTCACTGGGCTGGTAGCCGGTGATGCGGCAGAAGGCCGGGTTGACGCTGACGATGTTGGCCCGGGCGTCGGTGATGCAGATCCCCTCGTGGATGGTGTTGATCACTTCGTCGTAGAGTCTGGACTGGGCCTCGCCGCGTTTGCGCTCGATGGCATACAGAATCGCGCGGTAGATGATCTGGTTGTGGATGGCGCCCTTGACCAGGAAATCCTGACAACCGCGATTGACGGCGGTCAGGCCGAACTGTTCGTCGTCGCTGCCGGTCAGGATGATGACGGCGGCGGGGCCGCAATTGGCCAGCACGCGGTCGATCAGTTCCACGCCTTCGCCGTCGGGGAGATGGGCGTCGAGCAGAATGGCGTCGACTTTGTGCTTTCCAAGAAAATCCAGGCATTCGGCCTGGGACGAGACGCAGGAAAGGCGGATGTCGGCAAAGCGTTCCAGGCGGGCGGCGGCCAGTTGGGAATCCAGGGGATTGTCATCCACCAGCAGAACGGATTTCGGAGCGTCAGACTGCAAGCCAGTCATTATCAATCAGCCTGAATAAAACGTCGTAACTATACGAAAGTATCTATGGTTTGCCTGGCTCTGTCACGGGATATCTAAAAATTGTTGCAAATTTATTGGATTTCGCCGGCCCTACCGTCCCTGCAGCCACACCTGCACGGTGGTGCCTTGCCCCGGGACCGAGCGGATCGACAGGGTGCCGTTATGCTGGCGGGCGATGCGCAGGGCGGTGATCAGCCCCAGGCCGGAGCCGGGATAGCGGGTGCGCGGATGCAGGCGGGAGAAGGGCCGGATCAGGGTGGGCAGATAGCGCGCCTCGATGCCGATGCCGTTGTCCTCGATATCGAAGCGCCACAGATCGCCCTCGCGGCAGGCGCCGACGGCGATCGCCAGCGGGCGTTCGGGAGAGCGGAATTTCAGGGCGTTGGACAGCAGAGTGTCGAAGAGGATGAAGAGTTGGGCGGGATCGCCGGGAACGACCGGCAGGGCCGCCAGGGAGATGTACTCTTCATCGCCGGCCAAATCGCGCACCAGGGCGGTCAGCAGGGTGTTCAGATCCACGTCGGTGAAGGCGTGGCGGGAATGGCCGGCGCGGGCGAATTCAGACAGTCCGGCCACGAAGATGCGCAACTGGGCGCTTTCCGTCAGAATGGCCTGAAGGGCGAAGCGGGCCTCCTCGGGGAGCCCTTCGGGAACGGCATGCTCCAGAAGCTGGGCCATGGTGGCGATCTGGCGGGCGGGCTCCTGCAGATCGTGGCAGGTGGCGAACAAAAGCTGTTCCAGATCCACATGGACCGAGGACAGCAGATCCTCCTGGCGGCGCAACTGGGTGACGTCCTGCTTCATGCCGACATAATGGGTGATGCGCCCGCTGGCGTCGGCAATGGGCGAGATCACCGCCTGTTCGATCAGTTCGGTGCCGTCCTTGCGGCGGTTGATCAGTTCGCCCTGCCAGGTCATGCCGCTGCGGATGGTGGCCCATAGGGCGCGGAACTGGGCGGGATCGGTGCGGCCCGACTTCAGCAGCCGGGGATTTTTGCCGCGCGCCTCGGCGAAGGCATAGCCGGTGATGGTCTCGAACTGCGGATTGACATATTCGATGGCGCCGTCGGCATCGGTGATCATGATGGCGATGGGGCTTTGCTCCACGGCGGTGCCGAGCTTGCGCAGGCGCTCGAGGGCGTGGCGGTTTTGCCGTTCGGCCCGCAGCAGCAGCAGCAGCAGCCCGGCCAGCAGGGGCAGCAGTCCGCCGGCGGCCAGGATCAGGCCTTTCAGCAGCCGGCGCCGGCTGTCCTGGCGGGCGGCGTAGGCGTTCATGTAAAGGGTGCGGGCCATGGCCATGCGGGCATGGCTCGGCACCTGGAAATAGGCGTCCACGGCATCGCGCAGCCGCAGGCGTTGCCCGGCCAGCATGCGGGTGTGTTGCGCCAGGGCGGCGGCTTCACCGCCGCCGGTCGCGGCAGGCAGGCCGCGCTCCAGCCGCGCCATCAGATCGTCGGGGAGTTTCACGGTCAGCGCCAGGACCAGAACCCGGCGCAGGGCCCGGGTGATCACGGGATCGCCGTGCGCGGCATAGGCGTCCAGAGCGGCGGGCAGATAAGCCTCCTCGTTGTTGGCGAAAGCGGCCGTCCGTTTGATGCGGTCGGCCAAGGAGAGCTTGCGCGCCATCAGGACGCTGTACTGCCGCCAAGCCGCCGCCGAATCCGCCGCGCCCAGGGCGAGCACCTGCCCTTCGACCCCATCCAGGGCGGCCTCCAGGGCGCGGCCATGGGTTACGAAGGGATCGTAATTGGGCAGCTCCGAGGCGGCGACCAGCAGAACGTCCCGGTCGAGGTCGGTTTCGGCGCGGGCGATGGCGTCGAAGGTGGCGATGGTGCGGGTGTGCTGGCTGGCGTCATCGCCGCTGCGCAGAGCCAGCCGCGAGGCCAGCAGCATGGCGGCGAGAACGGCGAGGAACAGCAGGCCGAACGGCAGGCGGTAGCCGCGCATCATGGGGCGGCCCCGTCATCGTCGGCCGTCATGGCGCCGGGCAGGGTGTCGAGAAAGCGGATGATGAGCGCGATGTCGCCATCGGGAATGGCGCGGCCCAGTTGATACCGCCCCATCAGGCGAATGGCGGTCGCGAGATCGCGCACGCTGCCGTCGTGAAAATAGGGGGGCGTCAGCACCGCCAGACGCAGGCTGGGCACCTTGAAGACATAGCGGTCATCCTCCCGTCCGGTGACATTGAAGCGGCCCAAATCGACCGGGCGGGGGGCGCGGGCGAAGGGATTGCCGTAAAAGCCGAAACGCTGGAACATGTTGCCGCCCACATTGGCGCCCTGGTGGCAGGAACCGCAGCCGTAGGACTTGAACAGGGCGTAACCCTGCGCTGCCTCGGGGCTGATGGCGCCATCGTCGCCTTCCAGCCAGCGGTCGAAGGGGGAATTGACGGTGAGCAGGGTGCGCTCGAAACTGGCCAGGGCCTCTTCCACCCGCCGTCGCGTGGGGGGGCCGCCGTCGATGCGCTGAAAGGCGGCGCGGTAGGGGCTGTGTTCCAACCGGGCGACGACATCGGGCCAGCGGCTGCCCATTTCCTGCGGATTGGTGACGGGGCCGCCGGCCTGTTCTTTCAGACTGGCGGCGCGGCCGTCCCAGAATTGGGCCAGGTTGAGCGCGGCATTGTAAACAGTGGGAGTGTTGACCCGTTCCTCGGCGCCGCCGATACCGATGGCATGGGGCAGACCGTCGACCCCGGCCATGGCCAGATTATGGCAACTGCCGCAGCTGACCGAGCCGTCGCGCGACAGGATGGGATCAAGGAACAACTGCCGGCCCAGCGCCACGCGGGCGGGGTCTTGCGCTGCCGGAAGCGGAATGGGGCTGATGGGTTCGTAACGGCGGGGCGGTCCGGCCCAGGCGGCTGTCGCCAGAACCAGGGCCACGGCGGCCCATAAGCCTGTCCTCCATCCCTGCACGATCCGGCCCTCCTGGCGACGCCACCGGGGTTTGCGGGGAGGTCGCGGCTGTATTGGGGCTGCAATGGGATGAATTTATATCAAATGTTGTATATTAACCATCCAAAAATCACTTTTTAATTAATCTTTAGGATGATTATCGGGCGCAAAAAAGGCCGGAGGGATCTCCGGCCTTGCGGGGCGGCGGGGCGCTTACCAGTAGCGCACCCGGCCCACATCCACATGCACGAAGTTGGAGGCGGGATATTGCCCGACACCGCCGGCATGCAGGCTTTTGGCGGCGCGGCCCAGATGGTGCACGCTGACCCCCTCGACGCGGATATCCACCGCCTTGCCTTCCATGTGCAGGGAATGCTGGGCGACGCCGTCGCTCAACGAGGCCAGCATGGCGTTGGTCTGCGGCGTGCGGTAGCCGGAAATGATCTGCAGCGGTTTCTTGCCGGCCACGCGGTGCTGCAGGGCGGCCAGCACGTCGATGACGTGGGGGTCCATGACATGGACGGTGCCGGAATAATGGTCGCGCAACAGATGGTTCACTTGACGCAGGGCGCTGGGGCGGTAGCGGCCGTCATGCCAGTAAACCGTGTGCAGGCTTTCGCCCGTATGGATGTTGTGCAGATGGATGATCCGCTCCATATGGGTGCGCAAGGCGGCTTGCGCCGGCGTTGCGATCAGCGTCGAGGCCGAGGCGGCAGCCGTCCAGGCCAGAAAGTTTCGGCGGCTCAACATCACGCGCAGCCCCGGTTCCGATTCAGCTTGTCCATGGTCAACCCTCTGGTAAGCCCCAACGTGGCGTCGGTTTTAGCAGATCTCTAAGGGATGCGACAACCTTCACATATCACTTTTTGCGGCTGGGTGGAGGTTTTCGGCACGATCTCCACCTTGGCCGAGGGCGGTCGGGCCAGAGCGGCTTCCAGGCGGCGGTCGCGGTCGTAGATGTCGTCGCGGATCTGCAGCACGCCGTCGGTGTCCACCCACATGGTCCAGTAGAACAGCCATACCGGCACCGCCTTGGAGATCATGACGGTATGGGTGTCGCCCTGCTGCACCTCCTGGTTCAGGCGCGCCTGGGTCCAGTCCTTGTCGCGCAGCAGATAAAGCGCCAGGGCGTCGGGGTTTTCCAGGCGCACGCAGCCGTGCGACAGATCGCGGCTGGCGCGGCTGAAGGCGTGGTGGTTGGGGGTGTCGTGCAGGTAGATGTCTTCCTGATTGGGAATGTTGAATTTGATGTGCCCCAGGGCGTTGTCCGAGCCGGGGCTTTGCCGCAGCGACCAGGGGAAGGTGGTGCGGCTGCTCCAGTCGATGCCGATGCCCTGGCTTTCCGGGCTGCCGGGGGGAAAGCTGCTGGAGACGATTTCCAGGTCGTTGGCCAGCAGATAGGTGGGATCCTTCTTCAGCTTGGGCAGGATTTCCTTGGTGGCGATGGAACTGGGCACATGCCAGGTGGGGTTGATCACCAGCGAGCGCAGCTGGGCGTGCAGGGCCGGCGTGGGGTGCTTGGGATCGCCCACCACGGTCTTCATCGACAGCACGGCCTTGCCGTTCTCCACCACCTCCAGCCAGGCGGCCGGGACATTGACCACGATGTGGTTGCTTTCCAGATGCGGCGGCAGCCAGCGCCAGCGTTCCATGTTCACCACCACCTGCTGGGCCAGTTCGCGCGGCGAAACGTCGAGGGCGGCCACGCTGCGCCGCCCCAGCTCGGCATCGTCGGTCAGGCCGTGCCGCTGCTGGAACAGGCGCACGGCGGCCTGCAGATCGGCGTCGTAGACCGGGGTCACCGGCTGGTCGGCCGACAGTTCGCCGGTGGCCATCAGGCGGCGGCGCACGGCGGGAATGCGCGGATCGACGGCGCCGGGCTTCAAGGTGGGGCCCATGGGCACCTTGGGCCAGCCGCCGGCGGCGGCCACGGCGCGCAGGTAGGCCAGTTGCCGGCGCAGGAGCTGATAGCCGGCATAGGGCGGCTGCAGGCTTTGCAGGGCGGGAACGATATCCTTCTCGTGGGCGGTCACGAAGGGGCGGGCGTCGAAGGGGGCGGGCACCAGGAACCAGTCGTCCTCGATGGTGCGGGGGTCCACACGCTGGCCGCGCATGGCCGAGGCGTAGCGCAGCACGCCGTCGGTCAGCAGCAATTCGGCCTCGGCCCGGGTCTTGGCGTCGGCGCCGTCGACGCGGCGATGGGCGATGGCCCGCAAATGAAAGCGCGACGGTTGCAGCCCCTCCTGATCGGCGGCGCCGAGAATTTCCATCAAAGAGTCGGCCTGATCGCCCCACAGCGGCTGCCAGTGATGCGGACGGTAAAGCTGGCGCAGGGCGTCGGCGTCCAGGAGCTCGCCGTCGATCTTCAAAACATCGTCCTGGCCGGCCAGAAGCGACTGGAGGGCGGCCTGTTCCGCGCCGGTATCGGCCAGGGCCGGAGGCGCCGCGTTGGCGGCGTATCCCGGGCAGGCGGCCAGCAGCGCGGCAGCCACGGCAAGAGGGCGCAGCAGACGAAGGGGCGCGGTGGCGAAAAGCGGGGAGGGCAAGACTGCGGTCCTAGGAAGAGGTGGGGGCTTCCGGCCCGTCGGCGCGAGGAGCGGGGCCGGGGAAAGAGCGCTTTATCACATACCCGTCCATCGGTCCTTTTTCCACATCTTTCCGGGGGACGGCTTCGCCCGGGGGTGGAAAAACACTGTCTTTAAAACTTTACCCTGTATCGATCCGCCTTATGTCTATTGTGTGATGTGCCCGGAGAAACGCCTCTGTTATCGTTGTTCGAACGGTGGCGCCGCTACGCCCGAAAAGGCACGGGATTTTCCGGTATGCCCGCCGTTTCCCGGAATTAACGGGAGACAACCGGATGAAAATCTGGGATTATAAAATGTCTTTATAGACCAACATTGGCTAATAAAGTTGCTTAGCAAGGGGACTAAAATGGAAATCAAGAAAGTTGGCGTCATCGGTTGCGGCACCATGGGCCTGGGCGTCGCCCAGGTGATCGCCCAGGCGGGCATTCCCGTCGTGTCGGTGAAGGCCACGCCCGGCTCCGTCGACAAGGTGCGCGAAGGCCTGGACAAGAGCCTGTCGAAGTCGGTGGAGCGCGGCAAGATGGAAGCCGCCACCAAGGACACCATCCTCGCCAACATCACCTTCACCACCAATGAGGGCGATGTGGCCGGCTGCGACCTGATCATCGAGTCCATCGTCGAGGATCTGGAGACCAAGAGCGCGTTGTTCCGCCGCCTGGAGGACATCGTCTCGGAAGACTGCCTGATCACCACCAACACCTCGACCCTGTCGGTCACGGCGCTGATGAGCGTGTGCAAGCACCGCAAGCGCGTGGCCGGGCTGCATTTCTTCAATCCGGCGCCGGCCATGGCCCTGGTGGAGATCATCCACGCCTTCGAAACCTCGGAGAAGACCGTCAAGAAGCTGTCGGCCTTCACCCAGAAGATCGGCAAGGATCCGGTGCTGGTGCAAGATACCACCGGCTTCATCGTCAATCGTCTGCTGACGCCCTACATGCTGAACGCCATTCGGCTGCTGGAGCAGGGCACCGGCACCATCGAGGCCATCGACAAGGCCATGATGCTGGGCGCCGCCCATCCCATGGGGCCGTTCGCCCTGGCCGACTATATCGGCCTCGACGTGGTGATGGCCATGGCGCAGAACTGCTACGACGATGCCCGCACCACCGATCTGGCCACGCCGCACACCCTGCAGCGCCTGGTGCAGCTGGGCTATCTGGGCCGCAAGAGCGGAAAGGGCTTCTACGATTATTCTAAGAAGCCGCTGGAGGCCAACAGCGACCTGAGGCGCCCGGTGGCCTGATCTGTACCGGCACCTGAACGGATAAGAAAGCCCGGCGGAGCGCTCCGCCGGGCTTTTTCCTTGAAGGGTGTCATAATCCCGTTGATCGGACCCGATCAACGGAGCCCCTCAAGCGGCGGGCGGGGTCTTCCAGACCCCTTCCTAATACCAAATTGCAGTGATCGGAACCGATCACTGCACCCTCATGCGCCGGGCGGGTTTCTCCGAAACCCTTGGCTTCGCGCCATCAGGCGCGCGTCGCCTTGCTCCTCACCGGCGTCGCGATGAGCCCTGCTCACCGCGACTTGGTGTCATCCCTCGTTGCGGGCGGTATCGCGCACGGTTTGCAGGAACTGTTCGGCCTCGGTGCCGAGATCGCCCACCACCGTGGTGAGGGCGCGGGCGCTCCAGATCACCCGCACGGTGCTGGCGCAGGCCATGGCCGAGGATTTGGAGAGGTGCGACACGCTCTGCGACACCGCCACCGCCTGCTCGGCCACCTCCTCGATATTGGCGGCGATGTTCTGGGTGGCCTGCTGCTGCTCCGACACCGCCTGGGAGATATCCTCGGCATTGCGGTCCATGGTGGCGATGGTGTCCACCACCCGCACGATGCTTTCCTTCATTTCGCGGGTGGAGACCTGCACGGCGGCCACCTGGGCGGAAATTTCGTCGGTGGCCCGCGCCGTCTGATTGGCGAGGTTCTTCACTTCATTGGCCACCACGGCGAAGCCCTTGCCGGCTTCACCGGCCCGCGCCGCTTCGATGGTGGCGTTCAGGGCCAGAAGATTGGTCTGGCTGGCGATGTCGTTGATCAGGCCCACCACGTCGCCGATGGACTGCACGGCGGCGGATAGATCGTCCATGCGCCGGGCGGTGGTGTTGACGTCTTCCACGGCGCTGCGGGCGATGCTGCTGGATTGGCGGGCCCGCTCGGCCACATCGTTGACCGAGGCGGCCAGATGCTGCGTGGCCTCGGCGGCGGTGGCCGAGCGCTCGGTGGTGATCTTGGCGGCGCGGCCCACATTGACCGAGCGATCGCCGCTATGTTCCGAGCGCGAGCCCATGGCTCCGGCGGTGGCGCCGATGCCCGAGGTGGCGGCCTCCACCTGCTGCACCCGGCTTTTCACCATGTCCTCGAAACGGTTGGCCATGTCTTCCAGGGTGGCGGCGCGCTGGTGGGCGGAGCGACGGCGTTCCTCCTCCTGCTGGCGGCGCAGGCCCTCGGCCTCCTGCATGTGGGTTTTAAACACGTCCACGGTGCGGGCCATCTCGCCCATTTCATCGCCGCGCTCGCGGAAGGGCACGCTTACCGAGATGTCGCCCCGGGCCAGCCGGTCCATGGCATCGATCATGCCGCCGATGGGGGTGGTGATGATCCGGCCCAGGCTCCAGCGCACCCCCAGCACGGCGGCGGCGGCGGCGGCGAGGCCGCCCAGGATCAGGGCCAGAAGCACGTGGTGCAGATGGTGCTGTTCCCGGGCCATGGACAGCGAACTGGACAGCACGGCGATGACATCGCCGGTTTCCAGGCCCATGGCGCCGTGGCAGCTGTGGCATACCTCGCTCTTGGCGCCGTCGGTCACCCCCAGCACGATGGGCATGGAATAGCGGTAGTTCCCGTCGACGATGCGCCCCACCGGTTTGCCGGTGGCCAGGGCCTCGCGGTCGATGGCGTCGCGCGGCAGCTTGGGGGCGCGGTCGGGCGCGGAATCGTGCATGTAGGTCACCACCTTGGGACTCCACACGCTCCACACCTTGCCCGGATAGTTGACGTTGCGGCTTTTGAACCAGTTGTTGAAAATGGCGATGCCGATATTGTCGGGGTCGTCGGGGCGCTTGGCCATGACGTTGACGATCAGGGCATGCAGCGACGTCATTTCATTGACGCTGAGCTGGTTCAGCTTGCGCTCCATGGCGCCTTGTTCGTAGAGGGCGATCACCAGCACCACCAGGGCGGCCAGCAAGGCCACCCCCAACCCCACGAAAATCATGAAACGTTGCCGCAGTTTCAGCCCCCGCCCCGTACCCACCATGCCCGTTCCTCCTGCGGGATGGGCGACGAAGTCCCTCTTTGAACATTCACCTCCGGCGGTCGTCCGGCGTGAACCCACGCCGCCCCCTCGCTGGTGGAATGCTCAAACAGCCTTCTGGGCCTGTCCCGCATTTCTAATACTTAAGACGTAATAAGCTTACGCCGCCGAATCGGGATGATCAAGGGTCTGGGTGGCGGGAAGCCTTCAGGAACAGAGACTTATCGCCCGCGGAGGCCCCCGTTGACCTGGCGTGGCTTTTGTAAGGTTACTTTTGGAAGTACATAAAATACTGCGCTTATTCTTTCCGGTTGTTGTGGCGCCGCCCGACCTTCCTTGTCTGGAATGCGCATAATTAAAATGTGGAAATCTTTACAGGTTTTGGCAAAGCGTGCAGGATGCGCGCCGTGGGACGGAGCTTGATGTGTCCGTCCGGGTGAAGAGGGGCGCGGCGCCGTGAGGAAGCCGCGCAGGGCGGGGCGGGAGCATGGGTATGTCTGCCGAGCAAAGTCTCTCTCATCTGTTTCATACGCCGCCTTTGACCGTCGACGCCGACAGCGATCTGGACGAGGCTTTGCGCCTGATGACGGAAAAACGCATCAGCTGTCTGCTGGTGCGCCGCCGCTCGGCCGACGGCCAGGGCGAGATCATCGGGATCGTGACCGAAAAGGATCTGGTGCGCTCTTATTCCGGAGTGTCGCGCTGCGCCGGTTTGCGTGTGGCCAATATCATGACCACGGGATTGCAAACGGTGCCGGCGGGCATGGGGCATCTGGAGGCCTACCGCCTGATGATGGAGCGCAAGATCCGCCATCTGCCGGTGACCGACGATCAGGGGCGGATCATCGGCATCGTCACCGAAAGCGATTATGTCCGGCATCTGGGCAGCGATTATTATGTCCGCCTGAAGGATGTGGCCTCGGTGATGGCGCCGGCCCCGCAGCTGCGGGGCGACGCGCGTCTGCGCCAGGCTCTGTCGCTGCTGGCGCGGTCGGATGTGACCTGCGTGGTGATCCCGGGCGAGGCCGGGCGCCTGGGCATCGTGACCGAGCGCGACGTGGTGCGCCTGTTGCGCGACGGCGTCGATGCCGACGCCGTGACCCTGGCCGAGGTCATGACCAGTCCGGTGGTGACGGTGCGGAGCGACGCCACTCTGCTCGACGCCTCCACCCTGCTGGCCGAGCATAATATCCGCCGCGTGGTGGTGGTGGACGCCGCCGGTCTGCCGTTGGGGGTGTTGGGACAGCACGAAATCGTCAAAGGGCTGGAAAACGAGTATATCGGCCATCTGGAGGGGGTGATTCTGGAGAAGAACCGCGCCCTGGCCGAATTGGGCGAGGCCCGTCAGGCTCTGGAGGCGCAATCCGCCCTGTTGCGGCGCATGCTGGATGAACTGTCGGCGGCCCATGCCGGCCTGCGCGAATTCACCAAGATCGCCGCCCATGATTTGCAGGAGCCGCTGCGCCTGACCATTACCTACGGACAAATGCTGGAGCGGCACAGCCGGGGGCGTCTCGACGAGCAGGACCGCGGCATGCTGCAGACCATGTTGGGGCAGTCGGAGCGGGCGCGGCAACTGGTGCAGGGGCTGGTGAGCTATTCCGCCAGCATGGCCTCGCTGGAGCGCCTGGAGGAAATGTCCTCGGCCGAGGCGGTGGCGGGGGCGCTGACCCTGCTGCACGGCGAGATCGACAAGAGCGGCGGCGAAGTCGTGGTGGCCGGGGATCTGCCTCCGGTGCAGGCCAGCCGGGCGGTTCTGGTGGAGATCTTTACCTGTCTGATCGGCAATGCCGTGAAGTTTCGCCATCCCGACCGTAAGCTCCATGTGGAGATCGGCGCCGCCCGCGAGGGCGACAGCTGGCATTTTGTCGTCGCCGATAACGGCATCGGTATCGAGGCCTCTTATCTCGACAGCATTTTCGGTCTGTTCACCCGGTTGCATCCGGCCGGAGCCTATGCCGGCAGCGGCGTCGGACTGGCGGTGTGCCGCCGGCTGGCGGCGCTGGTGGGCGGCCGGATCTGGGCCGAGTCCACCCCCGGCCAGGGCAGCCGGTTTCACCTGATCCTGGGAAGTGTCCTGGGGATGGGATAAAGGGTTGACAGCGGGGGAGGGGTTGCGTATGTTCCCCGCCTCCGGTCGAGCATGGTCCGCCCAGCGGGCCACGTTGTGTTAAAGTCAAGGATGAGGGCTATGAAGATCCGCAATTCCCTGAAGTCGGCCAAGCTGCGCGACAAGAACTGCCGGGTGGTCCGTCGGAAGGGCCGCGTGTACGTCATCAACAAGACGAACCCGCGCTTCAAGGCCCGCCAGGGCTGACCGGTAGACTGCCGCGCCGCCCAGGCGGCGCGTCGGCACCCTAAAAAGGCTGCTTCGCATCAGGCGAAGCGGCCTTTTTCGTCTGTCCGCTGTGGGGCGGGGCATGAAAAAAGCCGCTCGAAAGCGGCTTGGCATGTGGGGTGGGGCCGGATCAGGCCGCGCTGGAATGATGGTGGCGGCGATGGTGCTTCAGGCGGTGGCGGGCACTGGCGCGCATCAGGCCGGGATGGTAGGAGGTGTAGATGAAGCCGGAGATGCGGTAGCTGGTTTGCCCCACTTCATGGGTGGGGGCGTACCACACGCGCACCGCGCTCCAATCGTTGCGGGCCGAAACGTCCACCACGCGCACGGCCCGTTCCACCTGGCCGCGACGGCCATGGATCGGCGACCAGTTGGCGTGGTCCACCAGGATCGAGCGGCGGCTGAGCACGCTGCGCACAATGGCCACATGGCCGTGCGGCAGAATGCCGGTGCGGGAAAACACCATGATGGCGCCGGTTTTGGGGTGCTGGCCGCGGTGATAGCTGCGGGCGGCGGCATGCCACCATTCCCAGGCATCGCCATGCAGGCCGAGATGGGCGGCCCGTTGCACATACTGCACGCAGTTGAGCCCGTGTGCCGAGGCCGGTGCCGCGCCGAACAGGGCGACAGCGAACAAACCCGCCAGCAGGGGGCGCAGCAGACGATCGATACGGGCGGTAATGCGGCTCATCTTCATGGCGGCCAACCCTAATCGAATTTTCCGAAGTTGGCGATAGGAAAAATGAATGGATGGCGCCCGGTGCGGGATGTTTTTCCAAAGCCTGTTCCCTGGAAACGGGTGTCGCGCGGGGTGATCTCATATGGAACCGGCGCAGCCGGTGACGAGCGCTTTCCAGCGCGCCGGAACGGCCGGAGATGCCCTTGGGCATCGGAGGGTAAGTGAGCCAAGCTGGCGGAACGCCAGCGCCCGGCGCTTGAGTGGACAAACAGAGTCCAGGGTGAGCGCAAAGGCGATCACCCTGGGGTGTCGCGCGGGTGCGCTTTCGCCCATGCCCAAGCTATGCTATGCCAGGGGCGGAACAGTCGAAGCCGGGAGCAGAAAAACATGGCGGTGATCTTTGTCGCCCGCAGTGCCGCGTTGGGCAAGTGGGGCGCCGATGTGGGGTTGGGCAAGCATCTTTATAAAGTGGGACTGGCGGAATCGCCGGAAGGCGCCCTGGCGCTGTTGAAGGCGGGCGTGGCCGGGGAAACCGACTGGACCATCGTCAAGCGCGAACCTTGCCAGCGCAGCGACGCCGAGGTGCTGGAGCGCCTGTCGGCCCGCGAGAAGATGGTGGATCCCGCGCTTTATCCCAAGATCAAGGGCGCCCTCGGCATCTTCAAGGTTAAACCCGAGAATGTGGAGAACCATATTCTGGTGAAGAAGGCGCTGGACGGCATCGAGGCCAAGGACATCAAGCTGAAGCCCGCCGACATCGCCGGGTATTTGATTCAGAACGCTGTGCGGTAATTTTCAGGCAAGGATCCCACGCAAATGACAGAGATCAACGTCGCCATTCTGGGGGCCAGCGGCTATACCGGGGCCGAACTGGTGCGCCTGCTGGCGGGCCACCCCGTCTTTCGCATCCGGGCCCTGACCGCCGACCGCAAGGCCGGTCTGCCCATGGCCGACGTCTTTCCCCAGTTCACCGGCGAGGACCTGCCGGTGCTCTCCACCATTGCCGACGTGGCCTGGGATCATATCGGCGCGGTGTTCTGCGCCCTGCCGCACGGCACCACGCAGGAGGTCATCGCCGCCCTGCCGGAGCATGTGAAGGTGGTGGATCTGTCGGCCGATTTCCGCCTGAAGGATCCGGCGGAATACGCCAAGTGGTACGGCCACGAGCACCGCGCCCCCGCGTTGCAGAAAACGGCGGTCTACGGCGTGACCGAACTGGCGCGCGACCAGGTGCGCGCCGCCCGGCTGGTGGCCAATCCCGGCTGCTATCCCACCTGCGCCCAGCTGCCGCTGGTGCCGCTGCTGGCCGCCGGGCTGATCGAGGCCGACGATATCGTCATCGATGCCAAGTCCGGGGTCAGCGGCGCCGGGCGCGCCGCCAAGGAGGCCAACCTTTATACCGAGGTGACCGAGGGCCTGCACGCCTATGGCGTGGCCAGCCATCGCCACGGCCCCGAGATCGATCAGGAGCTGAGCCTGGCGGCGGGCAAGCCGGTGGTGGTGAGCTTCACCCCGCATCTCATCCCCATGAGCCGGGGCATGGAGGAAACCCTTTACGTGCGTCTGGCCCCTGGGGTGACGGCGGCCGATCTGCGCGCCGAACTGCTCCGGGTTTATGCCGGCGAGCCCTTCGTGCGCATCCTGGCCGAGGGGCAGGTGCCGCAGACCCGCTTCGTGCGCGCCTCCAATCTTTGCCATATCTCGGTGCATGCCGACCGCCGTCCCGGCCGGGCCATTCTCTGCTCGGTGATCGACAATGTGGTCAAGGGCGCCTCGGGCCAGGCCCTGCAGAACATGAACCTGATGTTCGGTCTGGACGAAACCACCAATCTGCGGCTGCGTCCGCTGTTCCCCTGATCGGAGACTCCGCATGATCCTTTCCTACAAGGGCAAGACGCCCGAGATCGCCGCCGACGCCTTCATCGCCCCTACCGCCGTGGTCACCGGCGACGTGGTGATCGGCAAGGGCAGTTCGGTGTGGTTCAACTGCGTCATGCGCGGCGACGTGCATGAAATCCGCGTGGGCGAACGCACCAACATCCAGGACGGCAGCATCGTCCATGTCACCCGCGGTAAATTCGCCTGCCATATCGGCTCCGACATCACCATCGGGCATGGCGCCATCCTGCACGGCTGCACCCTGCAGGACGGCTGTTTCATCGGCATGGGGGCCACCGTGCTGGATGGGGCGGTGGTGGAAAGCGGCGCCATGGTGGCGGCCGGCGCGGTGGTCACCCCGGGCAAGGTGGTGAAGTCGGGCGAGCTGTGGGCCGGCAATCCGGCCAAAATGTTGCGGACGCTGACCGAGAAGGATCAGGCCTTCTTCCCGGTCTCGGCCGCCAATTACGCCGATCTGGCGCAGGACTACGTGCTGGAACTGCGCGATTTCAGCAGCGAGGAATAAAACAGCTACGGACAAGAACACGGCCCGGAGGGGGATCCCTCCGGGCCGTTTTTGATTACACCACGCGGACCTTGACGTAGGAGCCGGGGGCGTCTTCCAGAACCGGCAGGCCGCCGTCGCCGGGAATGCGGGCCGGAACCTGGGGGCCGGCGGTCTTGGCCGTCCATTCATTCCAGTCGGGCCACCACGAGCCTTCGTGCTGGGTGGCGCCCTGCAGCCAGGCGTCGGGATCCTTCACCTTCTTGGCGTTGGTCCAGTAGCAGTATTTGCCCGCTTCCGGCGGATTGACCACCCCGGCGATATGGCCCGAGGCCGACAGCACGAATTTCACCGGACCGGAATAAAGCCTGGTGGCGGCGAAGGTGCTCTTCCACGGGGCGATATGATCCTCGCGGGTGCTGATGAGGTACGTGGGGATCTTCACCTTGCGCAGATCGATGGGCTCGCCCGCCAGGGTGATGCCGCCGGGTTTGGCGAGCTTGTTGTCGAGATACATGTTGCGCAGATAGAAGCTGTGCATGGCGGCGGGCATGCGGGTGGAATCGCTGTTCCAGTAGAGCAGATCGAAGGGGAACGGCTCCTTGCCCAGAAGGTAGTTGTTGACCACGAACGACCAGATCAGATCGTTGGCCCGCAGCATGTTGAAGGTGCCGGCCATCTCCGAACCGTCGAGATAGCCGCTTTTGTTCATGCGCTCTTCCAGCGACTGCAGCTGGGCCTCGTCGATGAACACCGACAGTTCACCGGCCTCGGTGAAGTCGGTCATGGTGGTGAAGAAGGTGGCCGAGAGAATGCGGTCGTCGCCCTTGGCGGCCATATAGGCCAGGGTCGAGGACAGCAGGGTGCCGCCCAGGCAATAGCCGATGGCGTTGACCTGGCGCTCGCCGGTGGCGACGCGGATCTGCTCCAGGGCCTCCAGCGGCCCTTCGCGCATATAGTCCTCGAAGCTTTTCTTCGCCAGATTTTCATCGGGGTTGACCCAGGACAGCACGAACACCGTATGGCCCTGGGCCACCGCCCAGCGGATGAACGAGTTCTTGGGGCGCAGATCGAGGATGTAATATTTGTTGATCCACGGCGGAATGATCATCAGCGGCACCTTGTTCACCGTTTCGGTGGTGGGGGTGTACTGGATCAGTTCGATGAGATCGTTGCGGTAGACCACCTTGCCCGGGGTGCTGGCGATGTTCTCGCCGATCTTGAAGGCGTCGAGGTCGGTCATGCGGATGGACAGTTTGCCCTTGCCGCGCTCCAGATCCTCCAGCAGGTGGTTGAGGCCCTTCAGCAGGTTCTCGCCGCCGCTTTCCACGGTGGCGCGCAGCACTTCCGGATTGGTGGCCAGGAAATTGGAGGGCGCCATGGCGTCGATGAACTGGCGGGTGTAGAAGTCCACCTTCTTGGCGGTTTGCTGGTCGAGCCCGTCCACATTGCTGACCACGCCCTGCACCCAGCGCGAGGTGAGCAGGTAGGACTGCTTGATGAAGTCGAAGACTTCGTTCTGTTCCCAAAGCTCGTCCTTGAAGCGGCGGTCGCCCTTGTCGGCCTCCACCAGAGGCTTGGTCTCCTCGCCCAGCAGGCGGCGGGCGGTGTTCTGCCACAGCGAGAAATAATCCTGCCACAGCGACATGTGGGCCTCCACCAGCTTGGCGGGGTCGGCCATCAGCTTGGCGGTCATCTGGAAGAAGGCTTCGCCGATATTCAGGGGATCGGCCATGCCGAGCGAACTATCGCTGGCCTGACGGGTCAGAAACTCAGTAACGATGCGCTGACTACGCTCGGCGATATTGGTCATCGCCTTGGACAGTTCGGTAGGATCGATGAATTTGATCTCGGCCGCGGATTGTTCGCCCATTGTGACTACCTCTGATTTGGGTGAGCATCATTACGAGTGTGCTCACATTGCACGGCAGCGGTGGCTGCACCAGAGACAGTTTCAAGTCGAATTTTCCCCGGGCTTGAATGTGGCCTCTGGGCAGGGTCCCCACTCATCTATATACTTCCAATCCGGGAGTTGACCAACGCCCGTTTGCCCCAAGCGGGCGTAAAATTGAATTTCATCGGCATCAATTCATACCGGGGTCGGTAATGTCTTGATTTCCCGATGCTTTGCTTGTTTGTTGTTGTGGGTTTCTTTGTTGCAGGGGAGCGCAGAAGCAAAATGCATCAGGCCACGAAGCCACGTCGCCACAGCCGGGGGAAAGTCAGCCTGGCGGCGGGAAGCGCCCTGCTTTCGGCCATTCTGCTGTCCGGTTGTTCCGCCGTGCCCAACGCCATGAACCCGGTGCACTGGTACGACAGCGTTTCGGGTTGGCTGGGCGGCGGCGATGATGGCGCCGGAGCCGATGCGGCCACCGTGGATCAGGGCGGCCTGTCGGGCGATGCCAGCCACGAGAAATACAGCGACACGGAGGCCCGCCGCGAAGGTGATCCCACCCATCCCCTGAATCCGGAAGTGGCGCGTCTGCAGACCGAGAAGCCTGCGGCCGCCCCGGTCGAACCGGCTCCGGCCGCCGCCGAA
>JAJXUO010000001.1 GCA_021782815.1 Pseudomonadota bacterium | reverse complement strand
CCCCGGTCCAGGCGCCGGCCCCCGTGGCGGCGCCGGTGGCGCCGCTGCCCAACCGTTCGGGCACCGCCGCCCTGCTGCTGCCGCTCAGCGGCCCGTCGGCGCCGGTGGGCGCCGCCCTGTTGAACGCCGCCCAGCTGGCGCTGTTCGAAATCGGCGACGCCACCTTCACCTTGCTGCCCATCGACACCAAGGGCACCCCCGAAGGGGCCCAGGCGGCGCTGCAAAGCGCCGTGGCCCAGCATGCCGAGATCATTCTGGGGCCGCTGTTCGGCGCCGAGACCCGCGCCATCGCGACGCAAGCCCGCCAGCTGCATCTGCCGGTGCTGTCCTTCACCTCCGACCGTACCGCCGTGGGCGACGGCGTTTACAGCCTGGGCTTTTTGCCGGGGCCGCAAGCCGAGCAGGTGGCGCTTTACGCCCATGCCCAGGGCAAAGTCCGGTTGGCGGTGCTGGCGCCTTCCACCGACGACGGCCAGCGCATCGCCCAGTTCCTGCAGAACGATCCGGCGGTGGAGGGCGATATCGTCACCACGCAATATTACGATCCCGCCGCCACCGATCTGACCACGCCCCTGCATCAGCTGGTGCGCAACGATCCTGAGCATCCCGGCGATATCGGCTTCGACGCCCTGCTGCTGCTGGACAGCGGCGCCCGCCTGCGCAACATCGCCTCCATGCTGTCGCTGCAGGGGGTGGATCCGGCCAGGATCAAGCTCTTAGGCACCATGCTGTGGGCCAATGCCGATCCCGGCGGCGAACCGGCCCTGGTGGGCGGCTGGTACGCCGCTCCGCCCCAGGCCGGTCATGACGATTTCGACCGGCGCTATCAGCAGGCCTTCGGGGCCCGGCCGCCGCGCATCGCCTCGCTGGGCTACGACGCCACCGCCCTGGCCGCCGTGCTGGCGCGCAAGGGCACCCACGATTTTTCCGCCGCCGCCCTGCAAACCGCCACCGGCTTCGCCGGAGTCGACGGCCTGTTCCGCCTGCTGCCCGACGGCACCGCCGAACGGCGCTACGCCATCGACGAGGTGGAAGGCGGCGGCCAGCCGCCCAAGGAAATCGCTCCGGCCCCCGCCAGCTTCCAGCAAACCCCGCCGGGCGGCGCTACGCCTTAACCCCGGCGCCGGGCAGGCGCGGCGCGGCGGGATCCAGCGGCCAACGCGGCCGGGGGGCGAAATCCAGGCCGTCGCTTTGCCCCAGACGGAATCGCTCCAGCCCGGCCCAGGCGATCATGGCGGCATTGTCGGTGCAAAGGGCCAGGGGCGGCGCCACCAGGGTGAAGCCCTCCTCGGCCGCCAACCGCCCCAGCCGCTGCCGCAACAGGCTGTTGGCCGCCACCCCGCCCGCCACCACCAGGGACCGCGCTCCGCCATGGCGGGCGGCGAAGGCGCGCAGCGCCTTGGCGCTGCGTCCGGCGATGCTGTCGGCCACCGCCAACTGAAAGGCCGCCGCCACGTCGCAGCGGTCCTGCGCGCTTAAATTTTCCTGCTCCTGGATCAGCAGACGCACGGCGTTCTTCAGGCCGGAAAAGGAAAAATCGCAGCCGGGCTTGCCTTTCAGCGGCCGGGGCAGGGAAAAACGGGCGGCATCGCCCCGCTCCGCCGCCTTTTGCACCGCCGGGCCGCCGGGATAGCCCAGCCCCAGCATCTTCGCCACCTTGTCGAAGGCCTCGCCCGCCGCGTCGTCGATGGTGGAGCCCAGGCGGGCATAGTCGCCCACCCCGCGCACCTCCAGCAGCTGGCAATGGCCGCCCGAGACCAGCAGCAGCAGATAGGGGAATTCCAGGCCGTGCGTCAGCCGCGCCGTCAGGGCGTGGCCTTCCAGATGGTTGACGGCGATGAAGGGCTTGCCGGTAACGGCGGCGATGGCCTTGCCGGTCATGGCGCCCACGATCACCCCGCCGATCAGCCCCGGCCCGCAGGTGGCGGCCACGGCATCCACCGCCTGCAGCTCCAGCCCGGCGCGGCGAAAGGCCTCGGCCACCAGGCGGTCGATATGATCGAGATGGGCGCGGGCGGCGATTTCCGGCACCACCCCGCCATAAGGGCGGTGTTCGTCCAGCTGCGACAGCACCACATCGGCCAGAATGACGCGATCATCGCGCACCAGGGCGGCGGCGGTTTCGTCGCAACTCGTTTCGATGCCGAGAATGATCATGCCGGGCCCCGTAATTTCGCAGATCGATGGTATAAGCTCTTTGCAGTTCGGGTTCCAGCCGCTAGAACAGACCATCATGACCGACACGCCCCTCCCCTCCCTCCGCATCGGCACCCGCGGCAGCCCGCTGGCGCTGGCCCAGGCCTACGAAGTGCAGGCCCGCCTGCGCGCCGCCCATCCCGATCTGGCCGCCGACGGCGCCATCGAGATCGTCGTCATCAAAACCACCGGCGACATGGTGCTGGACCGCACCCTGTCGGAAATCGGCGGCAAAGGGCTGTTCACCAAGGAGATCGACGAGGCCCAGCTGGACGGCCGCATCGATATCGCCGTGCATTCCATGAAGGATGTGCCCACGGTGCTGCCGCCCGGCCTGGTGCTGCCCTGCATCCTGGAACGGGAAGACACCCGCGACGCCTTCATCTGCCTCAAGGCCAAGAGCCTGGCCGAACTGCCCGCCGGCTCGGTGGTGGGCACCGCCAGCCTGCGGCGCGGCGCGCAAATCCTGTTCCGCCGCCCCGATCTGCGGGTGGAGCCGTTACGCGGCAATGTGCAGACCCGCCTGAAAAAGCTGGAAGAGGGCGTGGTGGATGCCACCCTGCTGGCCATGGCCGGTCTGCGCCGCCTGAACATGGCCGACCGCGTCGCCTCGGAAATCCCGCCCGAGGAGATGCTGCCCGCCGTTGCCCAGGGCGCCATCGGCATCACGGCGCGCGCCGACGATAACGCCACCCTGGCCCGCCTGGCGCCGCTGGATCATGCCGCTTCGCACATCCGCGTGCTGGCGGAACGGGCCTTCCTGGCGGTGCTGGACGGTTCGTGCCGCACCCCCATCGGCGGTCTGGCCGAGCTGACGGGCGATCGCCTGACCTTCCGTGGCCTGGTCATCCGCCCGGATGGCAGCCAGGCCCATGAACTGACCCTGACCGGCGCCGCCGCCGAGGCCGAAACGATCGGTCGGGCGGCGGGGGAAGAGCTGTTGGGCCGTTGCGGACCGGGCTTTTTCGACTTCAAGCAGGCCTGATGCCCGGGCCCGGCGGCGGAAAGGCGTACGTATGACCACCGCCCTGGTCACCCGTCCGGCCGAGGATGCCGCCCCCCTGATCGCCGCCCTGACGGCGCGCGGCATCGGGGTTTTTCTGGAACCCATGCTGTCCGTCGCCTTAAACAACACGGCGGCGCTCGATCTGGCCGGCGTGCAGGGCTTTCTCGCCACCAGCGCCAACGGCGTGCGCGCCCTGGCCGCCGCCTGCCCCGACCGCAGCCTGCCGCTGTGGGCGGTGGGCGATGCCACCGCCCGTACCGCCCGGGGCCTGGGCTTCATCCGGGTGATGAGCGCCAACGGCGATGCCGCCGCCCTTACCGCCCTGGTGGCGCGGAACGCCGATCCCGCCGCCGGCAGCCTGCTGCACGCCGCCGGCACGGTGGTGGCCGGAGATATTTCCACCGCCCTGGCGGCGCAAGGCTTTCAGGTGCGCCGCGAAGTGCTGTACGAGGCGCGGACCAGCACCGCCCTCACGCCGGCCCTATGCGCCGCCCTGACCCGGCAAGAGATTGAGCTGGCGCTGTTTTTCTCTCCCCGCACCGCCGCAACCTTTGTTACCCTGGCCCAGGCCGCCGGTATCGCGGGATGTTGCGCCGCTTTGACGGCCCATGCCTTGAGCCCGGCGGTGGCCGAACGGCTGGCCGCCCTGCCCTGGCGGGCGGTGGTGACCGCCGCCCGGCCGACGCAGGAAGCCCTGCTGGCGGGATTGACCGGAGTCTAGTGCGTTCTTCGAGCTGAAGGAGTCGGTGAGAAAACGCATCAAGCCCGCGCGGCGCTGAACGGGCCGTTTGAGATAAATTGAGAGCTGGTTCCGATGAATCGGAAACGGCTCTACCGGGATGGGAGCGTGTTCGTGCTGAGACTTCTCGCTTATGCCGCGCTGGTGGCCCTGCTGGTGACCGGCGCCGTCTGGCTGGCCGACCATCCCGGCACCGTGATGGTGGAGTGGCTGGGCTGGCATCTGGAAACCCCGGTGCCGCTGGCTTTGGCTGGGCTGATTCTGCTGACCGGCGCCCTGTTGTTCCTGTGGCGCCTGCTGGCCGGACTGGTCCGCCTGCCCGGCCACTGGCGCGACGGCCTGCGCGGCCGCCGCCTGCGCCGGGGCTACCAGGCGCTGTCCGACGGTCTGGCCGCCGCCGCCGGCGGCGACCGGCGCGAGGCGACGCGGCTGGCCGGCAAGGCCCGCAAGCTGCTGGCCGATCCCGCCCTCACCAGCTTCCTCTCGGCGCAAAGCGCCCAGTTGGCCGGCGATGCCGATACCGCCCGCGATCATTTCAAGGCCATGCTGGAACGGCCGGAAACCGCCGCTCTGGGCTTGCGCGGCCTCTTGAAGCAGGCGCTGGAGCGCGGCGACGACACCGCCGCCGCCGATCTGGCCGCCCGCGCCCGTCTGATCAGCCCCGGCGACGGCTGGCTTCTGGATCTGCAATACCGTCTGGCGGTGAAGGCCGGGCATTGGTCCGACGTGCAGGCCCTGATCACCGAGGCCCGCCGCCACAAGACCATTTCGCCGCAAGAGGCCAGGCGCCGGACCGCCCTGTTGCTGACGGCACGCGCCGAGGCCGCCGCCGCCGACGGCGCCTGGGACGAGGTGCGGAGCCTGGGTAAAAAGGCGATGGCCGCCGACAAGGGATTGACCGCCGCCGCCCTGCTGCTGGCCCGCGCCTATCAGGAACGGCAGCGCCCCCGCCCGGCCGCCGCCGTGCTGGAACAGGCCTGGAGCCATAACCCGGCCCCGGCCCTGGCCGCGGCCTATGCCGCCCTGAAGCCCGAGGACGAACCCTTGCCGCGCCTGCGCCGCCTGGAAAAGCTGGTGGCGGGCAAACCCAACGTCCCCGAAAGCCATTTGGTGCTGGCCGAGGCCGCCCTGTCGGCCAAGCTGTGGGGCCAGGCGCGCAAGCATCTGCTGGAAGCGGTATCGCTGCGCCCCAGCCAGACGCCCTACCGCCTGCTGGCCCAGTTGGAACGCCAGGAATACAAGAACGAGGACGCCGCCCGCGCCTGGGAGGCCAAACGGGCCGAAGCCCAACCCGACCCCACCTGGGTCTGCGCCGATTGCGGCAAGACCAGCCCGGACTGGCATTGGGCCTGTCCGCACTGCGGCGCGTTGGACCGTCTGGTGTCCGGCACGCCCAAGCTGACGGCCGAATAGGTCAGGCGGCGTAGCGGCGCAGGAATTCCATGGCCTGATTGAGCTGGCTCATGCGCTGGTGGCTGCCATAGTGGCTGTCGGGATGATGGATGGTGGCCAGCATGCGGAATTTGGCCCGCAAGGTCCGGCTGTCGGGATCGGAACTGGGAGGGAAACCCAGCACGTGCAGGGCGTCTTCACGGCTGCGGATACCGTCGGGCAAGGGCTCGAAGGCCAGAACGTTGATGATCACCTTCATCCGTTCCAGTTCCTCGTTGATCTCCACCAGCTTGGTGCTCATCTCGGGATCGGCCTTGGGGCGCACCTCGGCCTTTTTTTCCTCGCCATCCCACAACTTGATCTTCAAAACGCCGCTATCCATGGACAGGGCCAAACCCAACGCCTTGCGAATAAACGGAATTTCGTGGCCCGGCGGCATCCGCACCTGCAGGCGCGGCTTACGCCGCCACGGCCGCCCCTCGGCCGGACCCGACTTCAGAACCACGGTTTCACGGTCTTCCGGCAACGGCTCGCCGGGGTCGGAAAACATCTCCACCGTCTCGGCCGGCACCACCAGCAGGATCGAACGGGCCAGATCGCCCACATTGACCTTGCGCCGGGCCGCCAGGGCCTCGACCGCATCGCGGAAATCGGACGCGCAGGGAATGGTATAGGAATGTTTCAGTACGCTGCTTGCCATGATCGGAACCGCGCTCGACGTCCCTCAACCGAAAGTGTGAACCGCCCCGGACCGGGGCGATGCGTGTCTGCTGCGTAACGAATAAGGCCGTTGCGCAGGGGCTTCAACTACAAAAGTCGATGATCGTCCATCATCTGAACTTAATCCTGCAACCACTTGAGTTAATGAAGGTTTAAAAAGGCCTTGGCAAACCCCTCTCGCCGCGGTGGTCCGCCGCGCAAACGGGATGATGCCGCCAAAACGCAGAAACTTCAAATGAAGTTGTATCTCTTTGGCATAAGCCCCCATCAATCGGTGTTAATACCCGACTTTCCAACTACATATGGACCATGGGAGACGACGGGGCGGATCAGACCCCCGGCAGGGTCAGGCGGCGGCCTTCGGCCAGCATGCGCCCCATCTCGGCGGCGGGAAGCGGCCGGCTGAAAAGATAGCCCTGGATCTGATCGCAGCCAAGATTTCTAAGAAATTCAAGGTGTTCCTGAGTCTCCACCCCTTCCGCCACCACCTTCAGCTTCAAGGCGTGCGCCATGGCGACGATGGCGGCGACGATGGCGGCGTCGTTGGGGTCGTTGGCGATATCGAGCACGAAGCTGCGGTCGATCTTCAGCTTGCCGATGGGAAAGCTTTTCAGCACCGACAGCGAGGAATAGCCGGTGCCGAAATCGTCGATGGAACAGACCAGGCCGCGTTCGCGCAGGGTGGAAATCACCGAAACCGCCTGTTCCGGATCGCTCATGGCCGAACTTTCGGTCAATTCCAGCTCCAGCAGCGCCGGCGGCAGGCCGGTTTCGGCCAAAATCGCCTCCAGCGACTGCACCAGCCGCTTGGGCTGATGGAATTGCCGTCCGGAAATATTGACGGCCACCGGCACCACCGGCACCCCGTCCTGCCGCCACTGCAACAGCTGGCGGCTGCAGGCCCGCAGCATCTGTTCGCAAATACCGTCGATGAGCCCGAACTCCTCGGCCACCGGAATGAAATCGCCGGGCGGAATCATACCGTCGTCGGGGGTCATCCAGCGTACCAACGCCTCCAACCCGATGATTTCGCCGCTGATGAGATCCACCTGCGGCTGATAGAACGGCACGAATTCCTCGCGCTCCAGGGCGCGGCGCAGCCGGTTCTGTAAAGTAAGGGTCCGCGAGGTCTGCGCATTCATCTCGGGCATGAAGCTTAAGATGGTCCCCGGCCCCAGGGCTTTGGCGCGGGCCAGGGCCACATCGGCGTCGCGGGCCAGGGTTTCGCCGTTGATGCCGTCGTGCGGAAAAATGCTGATGCCGGCGCAGGCGGAAATTTCGATCTCCTCATCCTCCAGGGCGAAGGGATCACGCAGCCGGGTCATGAACTGCTCGACGGTGATGGTGATTTCCGCCGCATCGGGCATGCCGGTGAGCAGCAGCAGGAAGCGGTCGCCGCCGACACGGGCCAGCACATCGCCGTCGTTCAGGCAGCCGAACAATCGTTCCGCCAGCCGGATCAGCAACTGATCGCCCACGTCGTGGCCCAGGGTGGTGTTGATGGAGCTGAAACGATCGATGCCCAGCGACACCAGGGCCAGAAGCTGGCCGTCCTTCAGCATCTTGCCGGCCAGCTTATCGAAGCATCCCAGCAGATGCGTCCGGGTGGAGGCCTTGGTCAGCGGATCGTGATAGGCCAGGAAGCTCAGCTGATCCTCGGCCCGCTTGCGATCGGTCACGTCCAGCATGACCCCATCCCACATCACCGTGCCGTCGGTCAGGCGGCGCGGCCGCGACCAGGAGCGCATCCAGCGTTTGCCGCCGTTGATGTCAGTCAGCAAAAGATCGTCTTCCAGCGGCTCCAGGGTGCGGGCCGAACGATGCACCTTGGCGATGAAGGCCTCGCGCATGTCGGCGGAAATGGCGTGCAGGAACGGCTCGGGATCGAAGGGAGCCTGGGCCGGATCCAGACCGAGAATATCCCGGATGGCGCGGCTGACATAAGGATAGCCGATCCGCCCGTCGGGTGAGAGGCTGCGCTGGAAGACGATACCCGGCATATTGACGGAAATATCCAGAAGCCGCTGCTCGGTTTCGAACAGGGCGGCCTCGGTTTCCTTGCGCTTGGTGATGTCGCGGCCGATGCCGATGAACAGGCGCTGTCCCTCCAGCCGCACCTCGCTGGTGGAAATCTCGAACGGGAAGGCGGTGCCGTCCTTGCGGCGCCCCACCAGTTCGCGCGGACCCTGCCCCAAAATCCGTCCTTCGCCGGTTTGTTGATAGCGGGCGATATAGTCGTCGTGGCCGCCGCGGAACGGTTCGGGCATCAGCAGCGAGACGGACTGGCCGAGCAGATCGGCGCTTTGATAGCCGAACAGACGTTCCACCGCCGCATTGACCGAAACGATCCTGCCGTCGTCATCCAGGGTGATGATGCTGTCGGCCGCATGATCCATGATCATTTGCAGGGTCTGCTCGGCGCGGCGGCTTTCGGTAACGTCGATGAGCACGCCGTCCCAGCGCACGCCGCCCTCGCCCTCGGGACGGGGCTGGGAGGTGCCGCGCAGCCAGCGCACCTCGCCGTCGCGGGTAATGGCGCGAAATTCCTCCAGGCAGGGCTGCAAGGTGCGGGCCGACTGCAGAACCGACTGCATGTGCTCGGCGCGGTCGGCCCAATGGGTAACGTCGAGATAGCCCTGTCCGGTGACCCGCATCTCCTCGGGCTCATAGCCCAGAATGGCGCGCACCCCTTCGGAAAAGAAGGGATAGCGCAGGGTACCATCGGCAGCCAGGGTCCGTTGAAAGACCACACCGGGCAGATTGCGGCTGATGGTCTGCCAAAACGCCACGCTGTGCTGCGTCACCTTGTCCCCACCCGTGGCCGGGTTGTCTTCCGTCTGCAGGGCGCGATCAGACAAAACCATGACGTCAGCATTCAATCCGGATGGGTCACCTCAATCGCCGCACAGAATAGCGCAAGCCGGGAAGCGGGGGAAACGGTAACCCCGTACCATATGGGGGAAATTCCCTGCTCTTTCGTTTGATCAAAGCCCGGCTTTGCCCAACGCCCCTACAGCAAAAGACTCAGGAAAACAGCTCTCTGGCACGATAGGCCAGGCCACTTGCAACCGAAACGAATTCACCCCCGCCTTCCAGCCGCCCGGCGCCGAATCGCCGGGCGAACAAATCCCGCACCGCCGGCACCAACGAGGTGCCGCCGGTCATGAACACCCGACCCACCTGATCGGCTTTTACCCCGGACGCCGTCAGCAACCGATCGAGGGCGGCATCCATCTCGGCCAGATCGGGAGCGATCCAGGCTTCGAACTCGGTCCGGGTGATGCGGCGGTGCAGGTCCAGGCCCTGCTGGCGGAAGTCCAGCACCACCTCCTCCTGCCCCGACAACGCCTGCTTGACGCCCTGCACGGCGCGATAAAGGGGATAGCCGAGGTCGGCCTCGATCAGGGTCAACAGCCGGGCGATGGCCTCGGGGCGATCGCAATGACGCTGAATATCGCGCAGCATGCGCAAGGTGGCGCCGGTATTGAGAAAGGAAATATGGTGCCAGCGGGCCAGTTTGCCGTAAAGCCAGGCGGGCACCGGCAGATCCTTGCCGCCGCTTTGAAACGTGGCGTCGCGGCCAAAGAGATCGCCCAGCCCCTGTTCGACGATGCGGCGGTCGAAGGCGTCGCCCGCCAGCCCCACCCCATCGGTGCCGAGGATGGCCTCGGCCGGATCGGCCCGGCCGCGTCGGCCCGGCCCCAGCCGCACCAGACAGAAATCGCTGGTGCCGCCGCCGAAATCGGCCACCAGCACCGTTTCGTCCCGCGTCAGACCCTGTTCGTAATAACAGGCGGCGGCGATGGGCTCGTATTCGAACACCACGTCGTCCAGACCGGCGGCGGCGAAGGCCCGGCGCAGACGGTCCAGGGCGAAATCATCCTCGGCCCGGCCGTCCTCGGCCACGAACCGCACCGGACGTCCCGCCACCACCCGGCGCAGCGGTTCCCCGCCCTCGGCTTCGGCCAGGACGCGCAGACGCCCCACCACCAGGGCGATCATCTCCTCCAGGCTGTAGGTGGCGCCGAACAGCGAGGCGCTGTTGAAGATGCGGCTGGTCAGATAGCTTTTGAAGCTTTGCAGCAGACGCACGGCGCCGCCGCCGTCGAGATAGGCCTCCACCGCCTCGTGTCCCACCAGCGGAATCAGCCGGCGGTGATGGTCGCGGTGGTCGGGATCGAAGGCCAGCAACGAGCGCATGGTCTCGGCCGGGGCGGCGGCGGCGGGAATCCCCACCACCCGCGCCGCGCCATCGCGCCCGGCCAGGGCAGCGGCGCTATTGGTGGTGCCGAAATCGATGCCTGCGAACATGGGGATCTGCCTTACGGTCCTGATGATGAGGGGCGGTGATGCCCGATGCGGCGGCGAAAGGCAACGAAATCACATCGCAAACAGGCGATGCCACCCGGAAAATGTTTAATTTTTAAACGTACTGTTTAATATTTCGATTGGTCTTTTTCTATATCTAATGGCCTAATTTTTGTCCTGGAATTCCTAAAATCTTTGCATTTTGCAAATAGATCCGGCTGAAAGGTTGATCGTTTCGTTTGACGGGTAAAATGCGAACTTTGTTTGCGTGGCCCACGAAACCCCGGTTTTCCTAGGATTTTTTAATGCAATGCAGCGTAAAAAAGTGGATTAAAGTCCTTTCGCGGCCCTTGCATTTTCTCTCGGATGGCCTAGCCTAAAAAATAGGCTATATGCCTATTTGGGAGACGATAATGGTTCAGCGCATTGATCATTTAAAACGTACGCTTATCGATAAGGTGGCCGGCCTGGCCGCCGAACGCCTGCCCCCCGACGCGCTGGGACCGGTGGAAAGATTGCTGCGGGCCTTTTACGCCAATGTGGCGCCCGAGGATATTTTACGGCGTGATCCCGAGGCGCTTTACGGCGCCGCCATGGCGCTTTACGGCTTTTCCCGCCAGCGCCCGTCCGGCCAGCCGAAAATCCGCATCACCCAGCCCCGCCCGGACGAAGGCGGCTGGGACTGCGAACACACCGTGGTGGAAATCATCAACGACGACATGCCGTTTCTGGTGGATTCCGTTACCGGCGCCTTGCAACGGCTGGATATCGCCGTGCATCTGGTGGTGCATCCCATCCTGCCGGTGAGCCGCGACGCCAAGGGTCAATTGACCGCCATCAACGCCGAGGCCGGCCCCGACAGCCGCCTGGAAAGCTTCATTCATCTGGAAATCGACCGCCAGACTCCCGCGCATTTCCCCCAGATCGAGCAGGCGCTGACCGCCACCCTGGCCGATGTGCGCGCCGCCGTGGATGATTGGGCGGCCATGCGCGGCTGGGCGGAAACCGTGCTGGCGGAACTCTCGGAGGATCTGCCGCAAACCCCGTTGGACGAACTGACCGAGGCCCGTGATTTTCTGGAATGGGTCCACGACGATCATTTCACTTTCCTTGGCTGCCGCAGCTATCGTTTCGCCGACGAGACCATCCTGGTGGAGGAAAACAGCGGCCTCGGCCTGCTGCGTGATGCCGACCAGCGCATTTTCCATCAAGAGCGCGATCTGGCGTCCATGCCGCCCGACGTGCAGGCCTTTCTGCGCCGCCCCTCGCTGCTGCTGCTGACCAAGGCCGAACGCATGTCCACCGTGCATCGCCCGGTGCCCATGGACCTGATCGGCATCAAGCGGCTCGATTCCGAGGGCCGGGTTGTGGGCCTGCATCTGCTGGCCGGCCTTTATGCCGCCGCCGCCTATACCCGCCCGCCCGCCCTGATCCCGCTGCTGCGCCGCAAGGTGCAGAAAGTGGTGGAACAGGCCGGATTCCGCGCCGACAGCCATGACGGCCGCGCCCTGCAGGTGATCTTGGAGAACTATCCGCGCGACGAACTGATGCAGGCCGGCGAGGAGGTGCTGTTCGACACCGCACTGGCCATCCTGCGCCTGCAGGAACGTCAGCGCGCCGCCGTTTTCCTGCGCCGCGACGAGTTCGAACGCTTCGTTTCCGCCCTGGTGTTCGTGCCGCGCGATCGCTACGACACCCGTCTGCGCCTGCAGATCGTCGAGATGCTGGAGGAGGCCTTGAACGGCAAGGTGGACACCTGGCACACCCAGGTGGCCGACAGCCCGCTGGCCCGGCTGCATTTCATCGTGAAAACCACCGCCGGCGCCCCGCGCGAGGTGGATCCCCTGGCCCTGGAAAGCCGGCTGGCCGATCTCATCCGTTCCTGGACCGACCGCCTTCGGGAAGCCCTGGTGGACGAACATGGCGAGGACCGCGGTCTGGCCCTTTATCGCCGCTGGGGCCGCGCCTTTCCCGCCGCCTATCGAGAAACCTACACCCCGCGCACCGCGCTGGTGGACATCGACCGCATCGAAGCCTCGGCCGGGTCCAGCATCGGCCTGCATCTCTACCGGCCGCTGGAGGCGGCGGAGTCGGAAGTGCGCCTCAAGATCTATCGCCGGGATGAGCCGGTGCCGCTGTCCGACGTCCTGCCGATTTTCGAACATTTAAGCTTCAAGGCCATTTCGGAAGTGCCGCACGCCCTGACGGCGTCCGCGTCGGCCCCGGTATGGATTCATGATTTCACCATGACCAGCCCCGATGGCGCCGCGGTGGATATCGAGGCCTTGCGCGGCAATTTCGAGGAGGCTTTCCGCGCCGTCTGGCAAAAAGACGCCGAGGACGACGGCTTCAACCGTCTGGTGGTCAATGCCGGGCTGAGCTGGCGTCAGGTCATGGTGCTCAGGGCCTATGCCAAATATCTGCGTCAGGCCGGCTCCACCTTCAGCCAGTCCTATGTGGAGCGCAGCGTGACCGGGAATCCGGAAGCCGCCGCCCTGCTGGTGCGCCTGTTCGAGGCCCGCTTCGACCCCGACGGCCCCCAGGACGAGGCCCCCTTGCGCGCCGCCCTCGATCAGGCCCTGGAACGCATCGTCAGCGCCGACGAGGACCGCATCCTGCGCTGGTTCCTCAATCTGGTGGACAGCTCGCTGCGCACCAACTACTTCCAACGGGAAAACGGCCAGGCCAAGCCTTATCTGTCGGTCAAGCTGGACAGTAAAAAAGTGCTGGGCCTGCCCCTGCCCCGCCCCAATGTGGAAGTGTTCGTCTACAGCCCGCGCATGGAGGGCATCCATCTGCGCGGCGGCAAGGTGGCGCGCGGCGGCATCCGCTGGTCGGACCGCCCCGAGGACTTCCGTACCGAAATCCTCGGTCTGATCAAGGCGCAGATGGTGAAAAACGCCGTGATCGTGCCGGTGGGCTCGAAGGGCGGGTTCGTCGTCAAGGCGCCGCCGAAGGACGGCGGCCGCGAGGCGCTGCTGGAAGAGGGCATCGCCTGCTACAAAACCCTGATGCGCGGTCTGCTCGACATCACCGACAATCTGGTGAACGGTCAGGTGGTGCCGCCGCCCCGGGTGGTGCGCCTGGACGAGGACGATCCCTATCTGGTGGTGGCCGCCGATAAGGGCACGGCCACCTTCTCGGATATCGCCAACGGCGTTTCGGCCGATTACGGCTTCTGGCTGGGCGACGCCTTCGCCTCGGGCGGCTCGGTGGGCTACGACCACAAGGTCATGGGCATCACCGCGCGCGGCGCCTGGGAATCGGTCAAGCGCCATTTCCGCGAGATGGGCCGCGACGTGCAGACGGAGGATTTCACCGCCATCGGCGTCGGCGACATGTCGGGCGACGTGTTCGGCAACGGCATGCTGCGCTCGCGCCATACCCGCCTGCTGGCCGCCTTCGACCACCGCCATATCTTCCTCGATCCCGATCCGGACGCCGAGACCGGCTTTATTGAACGGGAGCGCATGTTCGCCCTGCCCCGTTCCAGCTGGGCCGATTACGACAAGAGCAAACTCTCGGCCGGCGGCGGCATTTTCCCGCGCGATGCCAAGACCATCGCCCTCTCGCCCCAGGTCAAGGCCCGCTTCGGCATTGCCGAGGACCATCTCACCCCCACCGACCTGATCCGCCGCCTGCTCACCGCCGAAGTGGATCTCCTGTGGTTCGGCGGCATCGGCACCTATGTGAAATCCGCCGAGGAAAGCAATGCCGAGGTCGGCGATCGCGCCAACGAGTCCTTGCGTGTCGACGGTGCCGAACTGCGCTGCAAAGTGGTGGGCGAAGGGGCCAACCTGGCCATGACCCAGCTGGGCCGTATCGAATACGCCCTGGCCGGCGGGCGCGGCAATACCGACGCCATCGACAATTCCGCCGGGGTGGACTGCTCGGACCACGAGGTCAATATCAAGATCCTGCTGGATGCCGCCACGGCCGCCGGGGATCTTACCGGCAAGCAGCGCAACGAGTTGCTGGCGGCCATGACCGAGGATGTGGGCCATCTGGTGCTGCGCGACAATTATCTGCAGACCCAGGCCATTTCCCTGTTCGAGGCTCAGGCCCCGGCCATGCTGGACCAGCAGGACCGCTTCATGCGCCTGCTGGAACGGGCCGGACGGCTCGACCGCGCCGTGGAATTCCTGCCCGACGACGCCGAACTGGGCCGCCGCGCCCATGCCGGACGCGGCCTGACCCGGCCGGAAATCTCGGTGCTGCTGGCCTATTCCAAGATGTGGCTCTACGAGGCCATCCTGGAGTCGGACCTGCCCGACGATCCGCTGCTGGCGGAAGATCTGCCGCGCTACTTCCCGCGGCGCCTCCACACCGCCGAGTGGCGCGAGCGCATGGCCTCACACCGCCTGCGCCGTGAGATCGTCGCCACCGCCGCCACCAACAGCATGGTCAACCGCATCGGCGGATCGGTGGTGGCGCGGCTGATGGAACGCACCGGCACCCCGCCCGCCGAAATCGCCCGCGCCTATCTCATCGTGCGGGATTCCTTCGGCCTGCGCGAAATCTGGGACGCCATCGAGGCTCTGGACAATCAGGTACCGGCCGCCGTGCAGACCGCCATGCTGATCGAAATCAACCGTTTGGTGGAACGGGCCATGAGCTGGGTGGTGACCCATGCTCCCCGCTCGGCCGACATGGTGCGCCTCAGGGCCGAACTGGCCCCCGGCATCGCCGCCGTGCGGGCCGAGCTCGATCAGGTCATGCCGGCCGAAACCGCCGCCTTGCTGGCCACCCGCATCGCCGCCTTCCGCGAACAGGGCGTGCCGGAAGATCTGGCCCATACCGTGGCCAGCCTGATCGTCCTGGCCTCGGCCACCGACATCGCCCGCATCGCCCTGAAGACCGACCAGCCGGTGGACGCCATCGGCCGGCTGTACTTCCTGGTGGGCGGACGGTTCGGCCTGGGCTGGCTGCGCGGCGCCGCCGAACGCCTGTCCGGCGGCGGCCATTGGCAGAAACTGGCCACCGACGCGGTGATCGAGGACCTTTATCTGCGTCAGGCCGCCATGACCGAGAGCATCGCCCGCGAAACCGGCGGCATCGACGCCGATCAGGCCCTGGCCGTCTGGAGCGACAGCCGCGGTTCGGCCATTACCCGCGCCGATCAGCTGATGGGCGAACTCAAGGCCGCCGGCATGCTGGATCTGGCGGTGCTGACGGTGGCCAGCCATCAGTTCCGCGCCCTGACCGACAAATAATACCCTCACGCCTGCGGGGCCGCCGTTTCGGCGGCCCCGTTCTTTCTGATAGGGTGAAAAAGGACTGGCCAAGGGAGAACCGCCATGCCGGCAGAGCGGATCACCTATCGCTTTCACCTGCCCGACGGCGTCGAATCCGTCACCCTGCTGTTCGACACCACCAGCTTCACCCTTTGCCCGGAAGCCGGTGGAACCCCGCCGGACTGGGCCCACCTCGATTTCCACCGCTGCGGCCACTGTCCGCTGCCGCAAACCACCCCGTTCTGCCCCTTCGCCGCCGCGTTTTCCGGCTTCGTGGCCGACTTCGACCGCTTCTATTCCTACGAGGAAGCCCTGATCGAGGTGGAGACCCGCACGCGCACCATCGTCGCCCGCAAGCCGCTGCAACATGCCGTGGCCTCGCTGATCGGGCTGATCGGCGCCACCTCGGGCTGTCCGCATCTGGCCTTCTACCGGCCCATGGCGCGCTTCCATCTGCCTTTCGCCCGCGACGACGAAACCCTCTACCGGGTGTTTTCCATGGTTCTGCTGTCGCGCTTTCTGGAAAACGGCACGATGGATCTGGCCGCGCTCACCACCCATGCCGCCGCCGCCTGTGAGGTCAATCACGGCATGGCCGAACGGCTGCGCGCCGCCTTCCGCAAGGATGTCATGGTCAATGCCATCATCACCCTGGACAGTTTCGCCCAGGCGGTGCCCCTGGTGATCGAGGACCGCCTGAACGAATTGCGGGCCCTTTTCGGCCTACCCGAGCTCTAACAGCACCGGCGCATGATCCGAGGGCGGACTCCAGCCCCGGCTTTCCCGCAAGACCTCGGCATGGCGGATGCGCGGCGCCAGCGGCCGGGTCAGCCAGATATGGTCGAGCCGGCGGCCCTTGTCGGCCGCCGACCAGTCGGATGAGCGGTAGCTCCACCAGCTATAGAGTTTCTCGGCCGGCGGGATCACCGCCCGCACCCCGTCCACCCAGTCCAGCGAGGCCTGCAAGGCCCCCAGCCGCGCCACTTCCACCGGGGTATGGCTGACCACCTTCAGCAGCTGCTTGTGCGACCACACGTCGGTTTCCAGGGGCGCGATATTGAAATCCCCCAGCATGACCATGGGCTGCCCGGCATCCTGGGCGGAAAACCACGCCGTCAGCGCGTCGAGAAACGCCAGCTTGTGGGCGAACTTGTCGTTCACCGCCGCGTCGGGCACATCGCCGCCGGCGGGGATATAAAGGTTATGCACGGTGATGCCGTCGATCACCGCCGACAGGTGGCGGCAATCGTCGCGCTCGCACCAGACGGGCCGCTGCACCTCGGCAAGCGGGCGTTTCGAGGCGATGGCCACACCGTTATAGCTTTTCATGCCGCGTACGGCGAGATGGCCATAGCCCAGCTCGCTCAGGGCCTGGCTGGGAAACAGCGCGTCGACGACCTTGGTTTCCTGCAGGCACAGCACGTCGGGCCGCAGTTTGTGATCGATCTCCGCCAGCTGCGCCAGACGCAGCCGCACGGAATTACAGTTCCAGGTAACGATCCGCAATGTCATGGCCGGATATCACACCACGGTGAAGACATGGGCGCCGACGCCGTCGATGCGGATATCCACCCGATCATCGCGGAACAGCGGACCGATACCGGCGGGCGTGCCGCTGAAAATCAGATCGCCCGGCGCCAGGGTGACATAGGCGGACAGGGTGGCGACGATTTCCGGCACCGACCAGATCATGCAGGACAGATCGCTGCGCTGCTTTTCCACGCCATTGACCGACAGGGTGATGGCCCCTCTGCCGGGATGCCCCACCTCGTCGGCGGGATAGAGCACGCCGATGGCGGCCGAGGCGTCGAAGCCCTTGGCCATATCCCAGGGGCGGCCGATCTTGCGGGCCTCGGCCTGCAGGTCGCGGCGGGTCAGGTCGCAGCCCACGGCATAGCCGTAGATGTGGGATTCGGCCTCGGCCACGGCGATGCCGGCGCCGCCTTTGCCGATGGCCACCACCAGTTCACCCTCGTAATCCAGACGCTGGGTGGCCGGCGGATAGGGCACGGTGGGGGCCGAGGTCGCGGCATCGGTGGGCTTGGCGAAGAAAAACGGCGGTTCACGGCTGGGATCACCGCCCATTTCGCGGGTATGATCGGCATAATTCTGACCGACGCAGAAAATGCGCCGCACCGGGAAAAGCCCCCCCCCGGAAACGGCCAGAACCGTGGGGGCGGCGGGAGGGAGAACGAAATGGGTCATGGGGGCTCCATCATGCTGGTCGAAACACCGGTTTCCCCTCATAGCACAGAGGTGAAACCGCCGGTTCGAGGCAAAGGGATGTATCGATGGGACAACCGGCATGGTGGTCTCATATGGAAGCCGCTTTTGGCGGCTGACTAGGCCGTTGAGGCCGCCGCAGCGTTGCCGGAGCAGGCGCGGAGGCAAAAGCGAGGATAGCCCCGTCGGGCAAAGCCCGACGCCCGGCGCTTGAGTGGACAAAAAAGCCAGGGTGGACGCAAATGCGATCACCCTAAAACAACTGTACTCTTGGGTTCCCCTCGCTCCTATGGTACGAGAAGGTTTGCATCATTCCGGTCCCATGTCCGGAAACGACGGTCTTGGAGCAATAATGGTGATCCACAGCAAGATGCGGAAGGCCCTGGCGCTGACCCTCCTTTTCACCCTCGCCGCCTGTGGCGAAGGCCAAACCCTCGCGCCCTCCCGTGATCCCGGCGATACCACCCCCACCTGGGGCGACCAGAAGAAGCCGACCATCTTCGGTGAAGGCGGCCTCAATCTGTTCGGCGGCAAGAAGAGCGACACCAACCAGCAGGGCAACGGCATCGGCGTCAACGCCTATCTGTGGCGCGCCACCCTGGACACCCTGTCCTTCATGCCTCTGGCCTCGGCCGACCCCTTCGGCGGCGTCATCATCACCGACTGGTATAGCTCGCCCGAGGCCGCCAACGAACGCTTCAAGCTGACCGTGGTGATCCAGGACCGTACCCTGCGCGCCGACAGCCTGCATGTCTCCACCTTCCGTCAGGTGCAGAACAGCAACGGCCAGTGGGAAGACAGCCCCGTCGACGCCAAAACCTCGACCGATCTGGAAAACACCATCCTGACCCGCGCCCGCGAAATGCGGGCCGACGCGGTGGCGGCGCAGAACCCCAACTAAGCCGCCGGGTTTCGGTGTCGCGGCGGCCCTTGTCTCCAGGCCGCCGCCGCCTGCCGTTCGATTTCATTCAAGACGAAAAGAAGAAGCCTCGATCATGTCGCGCAGCGATGAGCGTTACAACGTAAGGGAAACGGAAGCCAAATGGCAGAAGATCTGGGAAGAGCGTAACAGCTTCCTGGCCCGCGAGGACGCGACGCGCCCCAAATATTATGTGCTGGAGATGTTCCCCTATCCGTCGGGGCGCATCCATATGGGCCATGTGCGCAACTATACCCTGGGCGACGTGGTGGCGCGTTACAAGCGCGCCAAGGGCTTCAACGTCTTGCATCCCATGGGCTGGGACGCCTTCGGCCTGCCCGCCGAGAACGCCGCCATCCAGAACAATGTGCCGCCCGCCCAATGGACGCGCGAGAACATCGCCGCCATGCGCACCCAGTTGAAGTCCATGGGCCTCTCTTACGACTGGAATCGCGAGGTCGCCACCTGCGAACCCGACTATTATCGCCATGAACAGAAGATGTTTCTGGATTTCCTCAAGGCCGGTCTGGTCTACCGCAAGGAATCCTGGGTGAACTGGGACCCCGAGGAACATACCGTTCTGGCCAACGAGCAGGTTATCGACGGGCGCGGCTGGCGCTCGGGCGCTCTGGTGGAAAAGCGCCTTCTCAGCCAGTGGTTCCTGAAGATCACCGCTTATGCCGAGGATCTTCTGCAGGGCTTGAAGACCCTGGACCGCTGGCCCGAACGGGTGCTGGTGATGCAGGAAAACTGGATCGGCCGCTCGGAAGGCCTGCGTCTGGTGTTCGGGTTGGACGGCCAGCCCGATGAAACCCTGGAGATTTACACCACCCGCCCCGACACCCTGCACGGCGCCGCCTTCCTGGCCATCGCCGCCAATCATCCCCTGGCCGCCAAACTGGCGCGGGACGATGCCGCCCTGGCCGAGTTCATCGCCGAATGCAACCGCATGGGCACCAGCGAGGCGGCTCTGGAAACCGCCGAGAAAAAGGGCTTCAAGACCGGGCTTTACGCCCTGAACCCCCTGGTGGACGGCCAGAAGCTGCCGGTTTACGTCGCCAATTTCGTGTTGATGGACTACGGCACCGGGGCCATCTTCGGCTGCCCGGCGCACGATCAGCGCGATCTCGACTTCGCCCGCAAATACGATCTGCCGGTCAAGGTGGTGGTGGCGCCCGAGGGCGTCGACCCCGCCGGCATCGTCATCGGCGACGAGGCCTACAGTGAAGACGGCGTTCTGGTCAATTCCGGCGCCCTCAACGGACTGAGCGTTCCCGAGGCCAAGGCCCGGGTCATCGCCATGATGGAAGAGCGCGGCATCGGCCAGCGTTCGGTCAATTACCGTCTGCGCGACTGGGGCGTGTCGCGCCAGCGCTATTGGGGCTGCCCCATTCCGGTCATCCACTGCCAGACATGCGGCGTGGTGCCGGTGCCCGAGGACCAGCTGCCGGTGACCCTGCCCGAGGATGTCTCCTTCGACAAACCGGGCAATCCCCTGGACCACCACCCCAGCTGGAAGCACACCACCTGCCCCTGCTGCGGCGCCGCGGCCCGGCGCGAAACCGATACCTTCGACACCTTCTTCGAATCGTCGTGGTATTTCGCCCGCTATGCCGCGCCGCAGGAAACCGGGCGTGGCTTCACCAAGGAAGCCGCCGATTACTGGCTGCCGGTGGATCAATATATCGGCGGCATCGAACATGCCGTGCTGCATCTGCTCTATTCGCGCTTCTTCACCCGCGCCTTGAAGACCTGCGGCTATCTCGACGTCGCCGAGCCTTTCGCCGGGCTGCTGACCCAGGGCATGATCTGCCACGAAACCTACAAGTCCGACGACGGCAAATGGCTGTTCCCCAGCGATGTGGAAAAAGCCGCCGACGGTCGCTTGCAGGAAGTGGGCAGCGGCAAGCCGGTGACCCAGGGCCGCTCGGAAAAGATGTCGAAATCCAAGAAGAACGTGGTGGATCCCGCCTGGATCATCGACACCTACGGCGCCGACACCGCCCGCCTGTTCATGCTGTCGGACAGCCCGCCCGAGCGCGATCTGGATTGGACCGAGGCCGGTATCGACGGCGCCTTCCGCTACGTCAATCGCCTGTGGCGCATGGTGGTGGCGCCGCAGATGCCGTTGCCGCCGGTGGGCAGCCCCGCTCCCGCCGCCTTCGCTCCCGCCGTGGACAAGCTGCGCCGCCAGACCCATAAGACCATCGCCCTGGTGGGCGAGGATCTGGAGCGCTTCCACTTCAACAAGGCCGTGGCCCGCCTGCGCGAACTCACCAACAGCCTGGCCGAGCTGAAAGCCGGCGAAGAGGGCGCCGCCTGGGCCCTGCGCGAAGGCCTGGACGCCCTGGTGATCCTGATCAACCCCATGCTGCCGCATCTGGCCGAGGAACTGTGGGCCGAGCTGGGTCATACCGCCCTGCTGGTGGAAACCCCCTGGCCGGTGGCCGAAACCGCCCTGCTGGCGGAAGACAGCGTGACGGTGGCGGTGCAGATCAACGGCAAGCTGCGCGGCACCCTGGAGCTGCCCAAGGACGCGCCGCAGGACCAGGCCCAGGCCGCCGCCCTGGCCCTGCCCGCCGTGGCCGCCGCCCTGGACGGCAAGGCCCCGCGCAAGGTCATCGTCGTGCCCAACAGGATCGTCAATGTGGTGGCGTAACCGCCTCCTCGCCGCCGGACTGCTGCTGGCCCTGTCGGCCTGCGGCTTCCGGCCCATGTACGGCAAGTTTTCCGCCGATCCGGCGGTCAATCTGCAATTGGCCAGCATCGCCGTCGATCCGGTGGCGGAGCGGGCCGGCCAGCTGTTGCACAATGCCCTGCTGACCGAGCTCAACCCGCGCGGTGAACCGGCCAAGCCGCTTTACCACCTGCAGATCATCCTGACCTATTCGGACAATCCCCTGGCCACCAGCCGCGAAGACGACGCCACCCGCAACGTGGTGGCCTATAGCGCCACCTACAAGCTTCTTAAAGGCAACATCGTCATCGCCCAGGGCCTTGCCACCTCCAACGTCAGTTACGACTTCCTGGCCGAGCATTACGCCGATATCACTGCCGAAAGCGATATCCAGAACCGCTCGGCGACGTTGTTGGCTCAGGAGATCCGCAACGATCTTGCCGCCTATTTCATCCGTGCCGGCAAGGTCTATTCCGGCCAACTGGCGCCGGTTCCCTAAAGAACGATAAGAGCCGCATGCAATGAAGCTGGCAGGAAACCGCATCGAGGCCTTTCTGAACCGCCCCGATGCGGCGATGCGGGCGGTGCTGGTCTATGGGCCCGATGCCGGACTGGTCAAGGAACGGCTGGAACGGCTGGCCCGGACCGTTCTGACCGACCTTGCCGACCCCTTCCGCTTCACCGATCTCCCGGCCTCGATCCTCAGGGAAGATCCGGCCCGTCTGGCCGATGAGGCCGCCGCCATCGCCCTGACCGGCGGGCGGCGGGTGGTCCGGGTGCGCGAGGCCGGAGATGCCGCCACCGCGGCTCTGACGAGCTTTCTCGGCCATCCCATGGGCGATGCCCTGGTGTTGGTCGAAGCCGGCGAACTTTCCCCCCGTTCCAGCCTGCGCAAAGTGTTCGAGACCGCCGAAAATGCCGTGGCCCTGCCCTGCTACGCCGACGAGGGTGGCGGACTGGAGGCGGTGATCCATGAAACCCTGCGCGGCCATCAGCTGACCGCCGACCCCGACGCCGTGGCCTTTCTCGCCGATCACTTGGGCGGCGACCGCAAACTTACCCGCGCCGAGCTGGACAAACTGGCCCTTTATATGGGCGGCCCCGGCCGGGTCAAACTGGAGGACGCCGTGGCCTGTGTCGGCGATACCGCCGCCCTGTCGCTGGACAGCCTGTGCATGGCCACCGCCAACGGCGATCAGACCACGGCGCAGCGGGTGCTGGACCGCCTGCTGCTGGAAGGCACCCATGCCGTGGCCATCCTGCGCAGCCTGCAGCGCCACTTTCAGCGCCTGCATCTTTGCGCCGGCCATATCAGCAACGGCAAGACCGCCGATCAGGCGGTGGCCGCCTTGAAGCCGCCGCCACACTTCCGTGTGGCCGCCGACATCAAGAGCCAGCTGGCCCGCTGGTCGCCGGAACGGCTGGGCCAGGCCCTGGAGTTGCTGGTCAATACCGAGATCGATTGCAAGACCACCGGCATGCCCGGTGACGAACTGACCGGACGGGCCATCATGTCGCTGGCGCGCTTCGGTGCCCGGCGTCCGGTGCCGCGCCGCTGATCATGGCTTGGCACAAGCGGCAGCGATCAGCGGCGCTAGAATTGATGTTCGTTATTTTTCAATAGGTTAAAGAGGGTCGTCGGACGAGAAGCCAGCCGGCAGCCCCGGCTTGCCATGCAGGCCGCCCGACAGCCGGTGCAGGATATCGTCCAGCTGTTCCAGCGTGGCATAGTGCACCGACAGTTCACCACCGCCGCCCTCATTGCGGATCGACACCGTCAGACCCAGCAGGTTGGAGAGATCGCGCTCCAGGGCCAGGACGTCGGTATCCTTGTCACCGGCTTCGCCATCGACACCAGTGCGCGGCGCTTTCGGCGTTTTGCTCTTGCCGGGCTGCTTCTGCGCCAGGGCTTCGGTCTGCCGCACATTGAGACCGCGACTCACCACCTGCTCGGCCAGGGCGGCCGGATCGGCGCTGGTCAGCAGGGCGCGGGCATGGCCCGCCGACAGGGTGCCGTCATCCAGCAGACGTTTGACCGCATCGGGTAAGGCCAGGAGACGCATGGTATTGGCCACATGGCTGCGGCTTTTCCCCACCGACTTGGCCAACTCCTCCTGGGTGTGGGAGAACTCGGTCATCAAACGGCGGTACCCCTCCGCCTCTTCCAGAGGCGACAGATCCTGGCGTTGCAGATTTTCGATCAGGGCCACTTCCAGGGCTTCCTGATCGTTCAGGCTGCGCACGATCACCGGAACCTGATGCAGCGCCGCCTGCTGAGCGGCCCGCCAGCGCCGTTCCCCGGCGATGATCTCGTACTTTTCCGCAAATCCCGGCAGCGGCCGCACCAGGATGGGCTGCAGGATGCCCTTCTCGCGCACCGACTCCACCAGATCGGCAATGGCCTCGGCATCGAAGACCCGGCGCGGCTGGAATTTTCCCGGCTGTAAGGTGGTAATGGCCAAAAGGCGCACGATGCGGCTGGGATCGCTGACCGCTTCGCCGACGGGCGTCCCCGCCCCCGTCCCGCTGCCCGCCACAACCGCCGGCGCCACCGGCGCCGGATCCCCCAACAGGGCCGACAGGCCGCGGCCCAGGCCGCGGCGCGGTGCCTCGCCGCTCATGCCCGCATCTCCCGTTCCCGCTTCAACACTTCGCTGGCCAGATGAATATAGGCTTCCGACCCGGCGCAGCGCACATCATAGAGCAGCACCGGCTTACCGTGGGAGGGCGCCTCGGAGACGCGGACATTTCTCGGAATCACTGTTTTATAAACCTTGTCGCCAAAATAATCGCGCACATCGGCGGCCACCATGTCGGAGAGATTGTTTCTCTTGTCGAACATGGTCAGCACGATGCCGTGCAGTTCCAGATCGGGGTTGAAGGCGGCCTTGACCCGTTCGATGGTCTTGACCAGATGGCTGATACCCTCCAGGGCGAAGAATTCGCATTGCAGCGGCACCAGCACCGCCTGCGCCGCCACCAGGGCGTTCAGGGTCAGCAGATTGAGCGAGGGCGGGCAATCGATCAGGATCAGATCCCAGTCGTGAGCCGCGGCCAGGGCGGTGCGCAAGCGGGATTCCCGCGCCGCCGCATCCACCAGCTCCACCTCGGCGCCCGACAGATCGATGGAGGACGGCACCAGCCACAGATTGGGAATGGTGGTGCCTTGCACCGCCTGCCCCAGCTCGGCCTCGCCCATCAGTACATGATAGGAGCTGATGGCGCGGGAGGCCCGATCCAGCCCCAACCCGGTGCTGGCATTGCCCTGCGGATCGAGATCGATCACCAGAACCCGCTTTTTGCTCGCGGCTATGGCCGTTGCCAGATTGATGGCGGTGGTGGTCTTGCCCACCCCACCCTTCTGATTGGCGATGGCGATGATACGCGAAGACGCCAACGGACCGTGGTTATCGCTGATCTTGACCACGATGAACCTCACTCAAATGAAGGATGATGCCGGATGGGTCGGTGACGGACGGGATCCGTTCCGCGGTGATCTTCCAATGTTCCGCCGCCTGGGTCAATTCCTCTTCGCAGCTGCGGCCCTTCAAAAACAGACAGTGGACCCCCTGTTGCAAAAAGGGCGCGGCCCAATCCAGCAATTGCGCCACCGGCGCCAGGGCGCGGGCGGTTATGGCGGCCACCGGAAAGGGTTCCAGCCGCTCGATCCGCTGCGTATGCACCACCGCCTCGGCCCCGGTGATTCGCGCCGCCTCGCGCAGGAAGGCCCCCTTGCGGGCATCGGATTCCACCAGATGCACCGGCCCGCCCCGCACTATGGCCAGAACCAGGCCGGGGAAACCGGCACCGCTGCCCAGGTCGAGAATGGGCCCGGCGGGAAGGTGGGCGGCAAGCTGGGCAGAGTCCAGCATATGACGGCGCCACAAATCGGGCAACGTGGCTGGCCCCACCAGATTGATGCGGGCCTGCCATTTCACCAGTAAATCGGCATAGGCGCGCAGGCGCTCCTCTGTTTCACGTGAAACAGGGAGAACGGCGGCGAAGTCGTTGAAGCTGGATGTTTCACGTGAAACCATCAGGCCGCTCCCGCCCGTTGCGCCCGTTTGACATGCGCCAGCAAGGCGGTGATCGCCGCCGGCGTGACGCCGGGAATACGGCTGGCCGCGCCTAAGGTGGCGGGCCGGGCCGTTTCCAGCTTCAGACGCACCTCGGTGGACAGGCTGCCGATCTCGGCATAGTCCAGATCCTCGGGCAGCAGCAGGGCCTCATCGCGACGAAAGGCGGCGATATCCCCGGCCTGGCGGTCGAGGTAACCGGCATAACGCCCCTCGATCTCCAGCTGCTCGGCCACATCCCGCCGCAGCCCTTGCAGATCGGGCCACAGCGCCGCGATCTGCTCCCAGCTGATATCGGGATAGCGTAATAGGGCGAAGGCGGAGCGGCGCACCCCGTCGAGATTGACGTTGAAGCCCTTGTCGCGCAACACCGTCGGCGTCGCCGCCAGATCGTTCATCAACACCCGTCCCGCCGCCAGAGCCTCGGCCTTCGCCGAATAGGCCCGGCGCCGCTCCTCGCCCACACAACCCAGCGCCAGACCCTTGCCCGTCAGCCGTTGATCGGCATTGTCGGCCCTGAGGATCAGGCGATATTCGGCGCGCGAGGTAAACATGCGGTAGGGTTCGCTGGTGCCCCGGGTGATGAGATCGTCGATGAGCACGCCGATATAGGCATCGGCGCGGTCCAGGGTAAAGGCCCCGCCCCCGCCGGCCGTCAAGGCGGCGTTCAGTCCCGCCATCAGCCCCTGCGCTCCCGCTTCCTCGTAACCGGTGGTGCCGTTGATCTGTCCGGCGAGAAACAGGCCGGGAGCGCGCCGGGTTTCCAGCGTAGGCAGCAATTCGCGCGGATCGATGAAGTCGTATTCGATGGCATAGCCGGGCCGCAGCATCACCGCCCGCTCCAGACCGGGAATGGTCTGCAACAAGGCCCGCTGCACATCCTCGGGCAGACTGGTGGAAATACCGTTGGGATAGACGGTGTGGTCGTCCAGCCCTTCCGGTTCCAGAAAAATCTGATGGCGGTCGCGCTCGGCGAAGCGCACCACCTTATCCTCGATACTGGGGCAGTACCGCGGCCCCACGCTGCCGATCTGTCCGGAATACATCGGCGCCCGATGCAGATTGTCCCGGATCAGCGCATGGCTGGCCGGCGTGGTGGCAGTCACGCCGCAGGCAATCTGCGGCGTGGTGATCCGCTCGGTCAAATAGGAAAAGGGCGTCGGCGGATCATCGCCCTTCTGGCTGTCGAGAGCGGCCCAGTCAATGCTGCGGCCGTCCAGGCGGCAGGGCGTTCCGGTCTTCAGGCGACCCAGGGTAAAGCCCAGCCGTTGCAGCGCCGCCGACAGGCCGAGGCTGGGCGGATCGCCCATGCGCCCGGCGGCATAGGTCACCTCGCCGATATGCACCAGGCCGCGCAGGAAGGTGCCGGTGGTCAACACCACGGCTCCGGCGCCGATCACCCGGCCATCGGCCAGTTCCACGCCGCACACGCGATGCCCCTCTTCCACCGTTAGCAAACCTTCCACCGTGGCCGCCCGCACCTCGAGAGACGGCGTGTCCTCCAGGGCCCGGCGCATGGCGGCGCGGTAGAGCTTACGATCGGCCTGGGCGCGGGGCCCCTGCACCGCCGGGCCCTTGCTGCGGTTCAGCATGCGGAATTGTATACCGGCCTGATCGATCACCCGACCCATCAGGCCATCCAGGGCATCGATCTCACGCACCAATTGTCCCTTGGCCAAACCGCCGATGGCCGGATTGCAGCTCATCTCGCCCACCGTTTCCAGGCGGTGGGTCAGCAGCAGGGTTTTGGCGCCCAACCGCGCGGCGGCGGCGGCGGCTTCACAGCCGGCATGACCGGCGCCGATGACGATAACGTCTACTGTTTCCATATTCCTGCACTGTTTCACGTGAAACACCGTCATTTGCCGATGCAGAACTCACGAAAGATCACATCCAGCATCTCTTCCACATCCACCCGCCCGGTAATGCGGCCCAGAGCGCGCGCCGCCAGTCTTACATCTTCCGCCGCCAGTTCGGGAAGTCCCGCCGTGGCCGCCTGACGCAAACAGGCCAAAGCCTCCTCGATGGCGCGACGGTGACGCTCGCGGGTCAGGGCCGGAGCGCCGTCACTCTCCAGCGCCCTGGCGGCCCGCTCCGTCAAGGCCGCCATCAGGGCATCCAGGCCCAGGCCGGTACGGGCCGAGACCGTCAGGGTCTCGGTTTCCCCGGCCCAGGCGGGACGGGCGGGCGCAGCCGCATCGCATTTATTGATCAGCACCAGGCTGTCCTTATCCAGCAGCGCCAGCACCGCCGCATCGGGATCGTCCAGCGCCTCGACGGCAAAGACCAGCACTTTCAGATCGGCGCGGTCGGCGCGATCGAGAGCGCGCCTGACCCCCTCCTCCTCCACCGCCTCGGCGGCCTCGCGCAGGCCGGCGGTATCGGCCAGCACCACCGGATAGCCGCCCAGATCGAGATGCACCTCGATAATGTCGCGGGTGGTGCCGGCGGTGCCGGAAACGATGGCCGCCTCGCGACCGGCGATGCGGTTCAACAAACTGGATTTGCCCACATTGGGCGCCCCCAGAATGGCCACATGCAGGCCGTCGCGCAGACGTTCGCCGCGATGACTGTCGGCCAGATGCGCCGCCATCTCCGCCGCCACCGCCTGCAAAGCCCGACGCGCGCCGTCATCCAAACCGCCGGGCAGATCCTCGTCGGAAAAATCGATGCCGGCTTCCACATGCGCCTGCGCCCGCAGCAAGCGCCCACGCCAATCCTCGTAAAGCCGCAACAAGGCGCCATCCATCTGGCGCAGGGCCTGACGGCGCTGCGCCGCCGTCTCCGCCGCCACCAGATCGGCGATGGCTTCGGCCTGGGTCAGATCCAGCTTGCCGGCGTCGAAGGCCCGGCGGCTGAACTCTCCCGGTTCGGCCGGACGCAAGCCCAGGGCCGTCAGCGCCGTGGCCAGGGCCTGGGCCACGGCACGGCCGCCATGCAGCTGAAACTCCGCCACGTCCTCGCCGGTGAAACTGGCCGGGCCGGGAAACCACAGCGCCAGGCCATGATCGATGACCTCGCCCTGCCAGACAAGGCGGCGATAGACGGCCTGGCGCGGCGGCGGCACGGCCTGGCCGGTCAGCGCCGCCAGCGCCGGTCCGGCCAGCGGCCCGGACAGACGAAACACCGCCACCCCGGCCCGGCCGGCGCCGCTGGCCAGGGCATAAATACTATCCTGCAAGAAGGTCACGGTGGGCACGGCCCCTATGCCAGCGGCCGGGGGCCATCCTCGGGCCGCAGCAGCAAACGCTCCACCCGGCCGCCTTGCCGCAGATGGGTGGTAAGGATCTCCTCGGCATCCTCGTGGGTGGACAGTTTGTACCAAACCCCGTCCGGGTAGATCACCAGCACCGGCCCCAATTCGCAACGATCCAGGCAGCCGGCGGCGTTGACGCGCACATCCCCCAGCCCCAACTCCTTGGCGCGGGCCTTCAGATAGTCGCGCAAACCTTCCGAACCCTGGCGGGCGCAGGAGCCGCGCGCATGCCCTTCCGGACGCTGATTGGTGCAGATGAACAGATGCAGGCGGTAATAAGGAGAGGGATCGGCGGATGGGCTCACGGTGAGGTCTTTCTCGCGGTTTTCTGGCCGGCACTCTGAAAGGCGGTCCAGAACATTTTCTGAAGTTGCTCCATGCCCTGCACCCCGGCGGGGAGCCAGGTCTTCAGCAAGGCTTCCGGGCTCATGGCGTCAAGATTGGCGCTCATGCGCTCCTCGATCTTGGCCATCAGCGAATCCTGCATGGGCTTGACGTCGGGCAGGCCGAGAAATGTCCGGGCCTCCTCCGGCGTACAATCCACATCGAAGGTAATTTTCATCGACCAGCTCCTGCCAAGGGATCACAGTTGCAACCAGCGGACAAAGCTCCAAACTAATAGCAGAACCGCCGTCCGTGGTGCGAGGAAACTGTTGACCAGCCGCAATCTTCTTGACCGGGAAACCAGTCCCTACCTCCTGCAGCATCGCGGCAACCCGGTGCATTGGCGGCCCTGGAGTCCCACCGTTCTCACCGAGGCGCGGGGGCAAAATCGCCCCATTCTGCTGTCGGTGGGCTATGCCGCCTGCCACTGGTGCCATGTCATGGCCCATGAAAGCTTCGAGGATGCGGCCGTGGCCCGGTTCATCAACGATCACTTCATCGCCGTCAAGGTGGATCGCGAGGAACGTCCCGATATCGACAGCCTTTATCAAAACGCCCTGGCTTTAATGGGACAGCAGGGCGGCTGGCCGCTGACCATGTTCCTGCTGCCCGACGGACGGCCCTTCTGGGGCGGCACCTATTTCCCCCCCCAACCCCGGTATGGGCGGCCCTCCTTCAGCGAGGTCCTCAACGAAATCGTCAAAGTCTGGACGCGGAACCCGGACCGTATCCGGCGCAATGCCGACGTTCTGCAACAGACCCTGATCCGGCATTTCCAGGCCAAACCCGGCGACGGCCTTGGACCCGAGCGCTTCGACGATTATGGCCGCGCCTTGCTGGCGATGATCGATCCCCTATTCGGCGGCACGAAGGGCGCCCCCAAATTCCCCCAGGTGCCGTTACTGTCCCTGCTATGGCGCGCCTATGCCCGCAGCCGCGATCCGGCCTTCGCCAAGGCGGTGCGCCTCACCTTGGACAATCTCTGTCTGGGCGGGATTCATGATCACCTGGGCGGCGGTTTCGCCCGCTATTCCACCGACGAGGAATGGCTGGTGCCGCATTTCGAAAAAATGCTTTACGACACCGCCCAACTCATCGATCTGCTGACCACCCTCTCCTGCCAGCCCGACAGCCGGCTTTACGCCCAGGCGGTGGAAACGGCCATCGACTGGCTGCGGCGCGAGATGACCGATGCCACCGGCGCCTTCTGCGCCAGCCTCGACGCCGACAGCGAGGGGGAGGAAGGTCGATACTACGTCTGGTCCTACCACGCGTTGGAGGACGCTCTGCCCCCGCCGCTGCGCGAGGTCTTTTTCCGCTATTTCGACATCACGCCGCAGGGAAACTGGGAGCATAAAACCATCCTGCGGCTGAAATGTCCCCCCGACCCCCGCGACGATTTCCTGCTGACCGAGGCCCTCCGCCTTTTATTGCCGCACCGCGCCGAACGCACGCCGCCGGCACGGGACGACAAATGTCTGGCCGACTGGAACGGCCTGGCCATTCATGCTCTGGCCCAGGCCGCCTTCCGCTTCGACCGCCCCGATTGGCTCAATCTGGCGGAACGGGCCTATCAGGCGGTGCAAACCCATCTGGGGCGCGATCATCGTCTGTTTCATTCCTTCTGCCAGGGCCGGGTTCAGGCCGAGGCCATGCTGGACGATTACGCCTTCATGATCCGCGCCGCCCTCGCCCTTTATGAGACCACCGGACGCGGCGATTATCTCGATCAGGCGCGGTTATGGCTGGGCGCACTGGACCAGCACTACTGGGATGCGAAAAGCGGCGGCTATTATTTTACCGCCGACGATGCCCCCGGCCTGATCCTCCGCGGCAAGATCCTGCACGATAGCGCCACCCCCTGCGGCAACGGCGTCATGGTCGAGGTGCTGGCCCGGATGTTCCTGCTCACCGGCGAGGAGCCCTTCCGCCAACGCGCCGAACAGATCATCATTGCCTGCGGCGGAGCGATGGACCGCGATTTTCCCGCCATGGCCAGCTTTTTAAGCGGCTGGGAGCTGTTAAGCGCCGGGAGGCAGCTTATCATCGTTGGACTGGCCGACGATCCCAGCCGCGCCGCCCTCCTGCGCGCCGCCGCCGAGGCCGATCGCAGCGGTCTGGTGCTGCAGATCCTCACCCCGGATCAAACTCTGCCGCCCGGCCATCCGGCGGCGGCAAGACTGGGCGGCACTGGCGCCACCGCTTTTCTCTGTCAGGAACAGGTTTGCGGCCTGCCTGTCAGCGATGCCGCCGCCTTATCCCTGGCCCTTTCTCTGACCCCATAAAGGACGTCATGCCCTATCTTACCGTTCCCAGCCCTCTCGGCGATCTTACCCTGTTCGAGGACAACGGCCACTTGGTGGCTCTCGACTGGGGAGCCGTCGAGGGAGAGAGCGAAACCCCGCTGCTGGAGGAAGCCGCCCGGCAACTGGAGGCCTATTTCGACGGCCGCCTGCGTCGGTTCGATCTGCCGTTGGCTCCCGCCGGGACCGCATTTCAAAAACGGGTATGGGCGGTGATGCAAACCATTCCCTACGGTCAGGTGCTGCGTTATGGCGATGTGGCCCGCCTGCTCGCAAGCGGCCCCCGGGCCGTGGGCGGCGCCTGCGGGCGCAATCCCCTGCCCATCCTCATTCCCTGCCACCGCATCGTCGGCAGCCACGGCGCTCTGGGGGGATATTCCGGCCAGGACGGCATCGAGACCAAACGCTTTCTTCTTCATCTGGAACAGGGAGAACAGTCATGAGCAAGGCCATCCGCATCCATGCCTATGGCGGCCCCGAGGCAATGCGCTGGGAAGAGGCGCCGGTGGGCAAACCCGGCCCCGGCGAGGTGCTGTTGCGCCACACCGCCATCGGTCTCAATTTCATCGACGTCTATCATCGCACCGGTCTTTACCCCCTGCCCGCCCTGCCCGGCAGTATCGGCATGGAAGCCGCCGGTGAGGTTGTGGAGGTGGGCCCCGGCGTTCAGGATCTGGAACCCGGCGACCGTGTGGCTTACGCCATGGGCACTCCCGGCGCCTATGCCCAGGAACGCCTGTTCCCCGCCGCCCGCCTGGTGCGCCTGCCCGAAGGCATCTCCGACCGCCAGGCCGCGGCCATGATGCTGCAGGGCATGACGGCGCGCTATCTGCTGCGCAGCATCCATCGCGTCAAAAGCGGCGACACCATCCTCATTCATGCCGCCGCCGGCGGTGTGGGATTGCTGGTCTGCCAGTGGGCCAAGCATCTGGGCGCCACGGTCATCGGCACCGTCGGCACCCCGGAAAAGGCCGCCCTGGCCCGGGCGCATGGCTGCGATTATCCCATCATCAGCAAAGAGGAGGATTTCGTGGCCCGGGTGCGCGAGATCACCGCGGGCGAAGGGGTGCCGGTGGTCTATGATTCCATCGGCAAGGATACCTTCTATGGATCGCTCGATTGCCTGAAGCCGCGGGGCATGATGGTGGCGTTCGGACAAAGCTCCGGCTCCATCGGCCCGGTGGATATCAGTATCCTCGCCACCAAGGGCTCCCTGTTCCTGACCCGCCCCAGCCTGGGCCATTATGTGGCCAGCCGCGCCGATCTGGTGGCCAGCGCCCACGATCTGTTCGACGTGGTGGAAAGCGGCGCCGTCAAGGTCGAGATCAACCAGACCTACGCCCTGGCCGATGCCGCCCAGGCCCATCACGATCTGGAAGCCCGCAAAACCACCGGCTCCACTCTGCTGCTGCCCTGATGGAAAAGGCGCTGTTTCACGTGAAACAGCGCCTTTTTGAGTCTGAAACCGCCCGGCCAATGATTTGACCCGTTGGGTCAAATCATGCCGAGACGGTGAGCCCCGTCCCGGGGCCGCTCAAGCGCCGCGCGGGCTTACCGGTCGGCGCGTCTTTTGAGCCAAATCAAGTGCCGACCGGCATGAAGCCGATCGAACTCAGCTGTTCATGGCATCGAAGAAATCGGAATTGGTCTTCGAATGCTTCAGCTTGTCCACCAGGAACTCCATGGCGTCCACCACGCCCATGGGCATCAGCACGCGGCGCAGCACCCACATCTTCGACAACACGCCGCGATCCACCAGCAGTTCCTCCTTGCGGGTGCCCGACTTGGTGATGTCGATGGCCGGGAAGGTGCGCTTGTCGGAAAGCTTGCGGTCGAGGATCAGCTCGGAATTGCCGGTGCCCTTGAATTCCTCGAAAATCACTTCGTCCATGCGGCTGCCGGTATCGATCAGCGCCGTGGCGATGATGGTCAGGCTGCCGCCTTCCTCGATATTGCGGGCGGCGCCGAAAAAGCGCTTGGGACGCTGCAGGGCGTTGGCATCCACACCGCCGGTCAGCACCTTGCCCGAGCTCGGCACCACGGTGTTGTAGGCGCGGGCCAGGCGGGTGATGGAATCCAGCAGGATCACCACATCGCGCTTGTGCTCCACCAGACGCTTGGCCTTCTCCAGCACCATCTCGGTCACCTGCACATGGCGGGCCGCCGGTTCGTCGAAGGTGGAGCTGATGACCTCGCCCTTCACCGAACGGGCCATGTCGGTCACTTCCTCGGGCCGCTCATCGATCAAGAGAACGATGAGATAGACTTCCGGATGATTGGCGGAAATGGCATGGGCGATATTTTGCAGCATCACCGTCTTACCGGTCCGCGGCGGCGCCACGATCAGGGCGCGCTGGCCCTTGCCCAGAGGCGAAATCAGATCGATGACCCGGGTGGTCAGATCCTTCTTGGTGGGATCCTCCAGCTCCAGCTTCAGCCGTTCGTCGGGATAAAGCGGGGTCAGATTGTCGAAATTGATGCGGTGCCGCACATTGTCCGGCGGCTCGAAATTGATGGTGTTGACCTTCAGCAGGGCGAAATAGCGCTCGCCGTCCTTAGGCGCGCGGATTTGCCCCTCCACCGTGTCGCCGGTACGCAGGCCGAAGCGGCGCACCTGGCTGGGCGAAACGTAAATGTCGTCGGGACCCGGCAGATAATTGGCCTGGGGCGAGCGCAGAAAGCCGAAGCCGTCGGGCAGGATTTCCAGCACGCCATCGCCATAGATGGGGGTGTCGTTCTCCGCCAGCTGCTTCAGGATGGCGAACATCATGTCCTGCTTGCGCAGGGTCGATGCGTTTTCGATCTGCAACTCCTCGGCGTAGGCGAGCAGTTCAGCCGGAGACTTGGCCTTCAATTCCTGAAGATTCATAGCGGATCCAATAATCTGGAAAACAGGAAACGGGGAGGTTTGGCGCAAAAGCCTGGGAAAGAGCGATCGCCGGGATCTTGGCATTGATGCCGGACGATGCGAAAAGACATGAGAACCGGGGCGAGCGCCGACCGATGCCCGAAGGATTAGCGAATCGTCTCCGGCAAGTCAAATCTTAAAAGGGCTTGGTGATCACCAGAATGACGATGCCGATCATCAGAACGGTGGGCACCTCGTTGAACATGCGAAAGAAGCGGGCGCTCTTTTTATTGCGATCATGGGCGAAGGCCAATCGGTAGCGTTCCAACGCCACATTCACCAGGGTCATGGCCACCACCAGCGCCAGCTTGGCATGCAGCCAGGCATTTCCGGCCAAACCGATCTCGTTCACCATCAAAAGACCCATGATCCAGGCCACCAGACCGGCCGGAATGGTAATGGCATGCATCAGCCTGCGTTCCATCACCTTGAACAGTTCCGACTGCTCCGAACCCACCGGAACCCCGGCGTGATACACCAGAAGCCGCGGCATGTAGAGAAGCCCGGCCATCCAGGAAATCACCGCGATGACGTGAACGGCCTTGAACCACAAAAAATACGCGCTCATGGGGGATCAGCCTTCCAGAGAGGGGCCAGAATGGGGACAGGCCGTGCGATCCCGGGTGCAAAGACGGCCGTCCAGATGCGAACACGGGCTCCTGTCGCTGGCCAGGGCCCGCCGCACCAGGCCTGCCAGGCCGCCGATAAAGGCGGGATGACAGCCCAGGGCCGGGACCCGCACATAACGGGGCACGCCGCAGGTTTTGGCCAGGTGACCATATTCCAGATCCAGCTCCACCAGGGTTTCCGAATGCTCGGAAACGAAGGCGATGGGCAGCACCACCAGGGCTTTTCCCTCCTCTCCGGCACGGCGGATCTCGTCGTCGGTGGAAGGCCCCAGCCAGCGCATCGGGCCCACCCGGCTTTGATAGCTGATACGCCAGTCGAGATCCGATCGTCCCAGAGCCGCCACAACAGCCGCCGCCGAGCGTTCGATCTGCGCCTGATAGGGATCGCCCTTATCGATCACCGCCTGCGGCAGACCATGCGCCGAAAACAACACCCGGGCGTGCGGTCCGGCCTCGGCCAGCGCGGCGGACAAAAGATCGGCCTGGGCGGCGATCATCCCCGCTTCGCTGGGCCAGCAGCACAGGGTTTTTGTCGGTGTGCGCAGACCGGCGCGACGGGCCTCCTCTTCCCAGGCCCGCAGCGATGAACCGGTGGTGGGTCCGGCATACTGCGGATAAAGCGGCAGCAGAACGATCCGGTCGGGTCCCCAGGCCTTGACCGCCGCCACGGTTTCCTCCGTCAGCGGATGCCAGTAGCGCATGGCGATGAAACAGCGCGTCTCGGCGGCGATACCGGTCTGCCCCACGGCCTGTTCCAGTGCCGCCGCCTGCTGACGGGTCAGCTCCAGCAACGGCGACTTTCCGCCGATTTTTTCATAAATGGCGCGGGCCACGGGAGCCCGCCGCCCGGAGATGAACCGGGCGAGGAGCCAGCGAACAGGCTGGGGCGCCCCAATGATGGCGGCATCATTGAACAGATTGAACAGAAAGGGGCGCACTGCCGCCAGGCTGTCCGGGCCGCCCAGATTGAACAGAACGACCGCCAGTTTTTCCGTTCGCTCCGTCATGTGCGTTATCTCCAGGCTTTGACCCGATCCGCCAGCCGGGCGACATGTTCGGGCGGGGTGGCGGGGATGATGCCATGGCCGAGATTGAAAATGAACGGACCCCGGCCCAGGGTGGTGAGAATGCGATCGATGGCCCGGTCCATGGCTTCGCCGCCGGTCACCAGCAGAATGGGATCGAGATTGCCCTGCAGGGTGACTTTCGGCTGCAAAACCTCGGCGGCCCAGGTCAGCGGCACGCTGGTATCGAGACTGACGGCGTCGACCCCGGTTTTCTCCACGAAAGGCAGCAGCAAGGCCCCGGCCCCGCGCGGGAAGCCGATCACCGGAATGCCCGGCCGTTCGCTTTTCAGCCGTTCCACCAGACGCCGGGTGGGCTCGATCACCCATTTTTCGAACTCGTCCTCCGGCAAGACCCCGGCCCAGGAATCGAACAGCTGAACGGCTTCGGCGCCGTGATCGATCTGGGTGATGAGATAATCGCCGGTGGCCTGCACCAGAAGGTCGATCAACGCCTTGAAAACAGCCGGCTGGCCGTAGGCCAGCTTTTTCGTCTCAACAAAGTCCTTGGAGCCGGCCCCCTCCACCATATAGGTGGCCACCGTCCAGGGGGCCCCGGCGAAGCCGATCAGGGCGGTTTCTGTCGGGATGGCTTTCGATAGACGGGAAACGGTTTCAAAAACTGGCGCCAGATGCTGTTTGAAACCGTCGAGGGACAGCGCCTCCAGGGCCTTGGCATCGCGGATCGGCGACAGTTTCGGCCCCTCGCCTTCCTTGAAAGCCACCGCCTGCCCGAGGGCGTCGGGGACCACCAGGATATCGGAAAACAGGATGGCGGCGCTGAAGCCGTAGCGGCGCAGGGGCTGCAGGGTCACCTCGGTGGCCTTGTCCGGGCTGTAGCAAAGATCGAGGAAACCCCGACAACCGGCACGCACGGCGCGGTATTCCGGCAGATAGCGGCCGGCCTGGCGCATCAGCCAGAACGGCGGCGGCGTGACGGTTTCACCGGCGAGAGCGCGCAGGAAGGCCTTGGCGGGAGCGTTGGACAAGGGGAATGCCTTTCCGTCTGACAGGGAGGATCTGGGGTCATTCAATACAGATCTTATAAGGTTTAGGAAAGGTAGCTGTGATGGTGGATGCCTGTGGATAACGGGGATCGGACTCTGCCCACGGTTTTTCCCGATGTTTGTCCACGCGAGCGGAGGGTTCGGAAAAACGGTGGATAAGTCAAGGGGAAAAGATCGGTATCTTATTGAAATTACATCATAAAACATCTGGATAAAGTCTTTGTGGAATGCCGGGGTTCCTCTAGCCGGCGGCGATTGTCCGGCTTTTTCACCCCCCCTGGCGGCAAAATCGCGCACAGCCGTACCGGCTTGGTGATTAGGGGATGGCAAGCCTGCATCAAATTGGGCACACTTCGGCGAAACAGGCAGTTATCCCCGACGTTCGCTCTTATCCACAGGAAGAGGCGCGGACGGAGCGTGAAGGACGCAAGGTGAAAAAGTTCCATTTGCATCTGGTGTCGGACGCCACCGGCGAAACCGTTTCCGCCGCCGCCCGCGCCTGTCTGGTGCAGTTCGAAAAGGTCGAGGCCATCACGCATTTGTGGTGTCTGGTGCGTACCGAGGGCCAGGTGGAACGGGTGATCAGCGGCATCGAGGCCAATCCCGGCCTGGTGCTGGCTACGGTTCTCGATGGCGGCGTGCGCGGCCTTCTGGAAGAGGCCTGCCGGCAGATGCATGTGCCCTATGTGGCGGTGCTGGACCCGGTGATGGCGGCGCTCTCGGGCTATCTCGACAGCGAATTCGGCACCGAACCGGGCCGGCAGCATGTTCTCGACGCCGAATATTTCAAGCGCATCGACGCCATGCATTTCACCCTGGCCCATGATGACGGCCAGATGCTGCATGATCTCGACAAGGCCGACATCATCCTGGTGGGGATTTCCCGCACCTCGAAAACTCCCACCTGCATGTATCTGGCCAATCGCGGCCTGAAGGCCGCCAATATTCCGCTGGTGCCGGGCATCGACCCGCCGCCGGATCTGTTCGCGGCGCGCCGTCCGCTGATCGTCGGCCTGACCAAGGAGCCGAAAAGTCTCAGCGATATCCGCAAATCGCGCCTGCAGCTGTTGAACGACGACCCCGAATCCGATTACGCCGATCTCGACAAGGTGCGCGAGGAGGTGGCCATGGCCCGCCGGCTGTTTGCCCGTCAGGGCTGGCCGGTGATCGATGTGTCGCGCCGTTCCATCGAAGAGGCCTCGGCGGCGATTCTGCAGCTTTATGCCCGGCGCAACGGCCAAAATCCCGGGCAGATCGTATGAAAACCGTCATTCTCGCCTCCACCAGCCGGACGCGGATCTCCCTTTTGATGGCCGCCGGGGTGCCCATCGAGGCCTTTCCTCCCGGTGTCGATGAGGAGGCGGTCAAACAGGCGCTGCGCGGCGAAGGCGCCAGTCCCGAGGCCGCCGCCGAGGCCCTGGCCGAACTGAAAGCGACGCGGCTGTCCCGGCGCTGGCCGGAAGCCCTGGTGCTGGGTGCCGATCAGATGCTGGAGTGTGAAAACCGCTGGTTTGATAAACCGGCCGATCCCGAGGCGGCGCGTCGGCAGCTTCTGGACCTGCGCGGTCGCCGTCACCGGCTGGTCAGTTCGGTGGTGCTGATGCAAAACGGCGTTCGCCTGTGGCATCACACCGCCGGCGCCACCCTGACCATGCGGCCCTTTTCCGAGGCCTTTCTCGAAACCTATCTGGAAAAGGCCGGTCCCGCCATTCTCACCTCGGTGGGGGCCTATCAGCTGGAAGGATTGGGCAGCCAGTTGTTTTCCAGCATCGACGGCGATCATTTCACCATTCTCGGTCTGCCGCTGCTGCCGCTTTTGGATATTTTGCGCCACCACGGAGTGATCCTTACATGACCCTATCGGGCAAAGCCCTGCTGGCCGGGGTGATCGGTTGGCCGGTGGGCCATTCGCGCTCGCCGCGTCTGCATGGATATTGGCTGGAGCGGCACGGCATCGATGGCGCCTATCTGCCGCTGGCGGTACGGCCCGAGGACTTCGCCGAGGTGCTGCGCGCTCTGCCGCGCATGGGCTTTCGCGGCGCCAACGTGACGGTGCCGCACAAGGAACAGGCTTTGGCCCTGGCCGATCATGTGGAGCCGCTGGCCCGGCGCATCGGCGCCGTCAATACCCTGGTGGTGGCGCCCGATGGCAGCCTGGAAGGCCGTAATACCGACGCCTTCGGCTTTCTGGAAAATCTGCGTCAGGGCCGCCCCGGCTTTAAAGGGGGGCAAGGCCCGGCGGTGGTGCTGGGGGCGGGCGGCGCGGCGCGGGCGGTGATCGCCGCCCTGCAGGACGAGGGCTGTCCCGAAATCCGTCTGCTCAACCGCACGCAAGGCCGGGCCGAGGAGGTGGCGGCGGCCCTGGGCGGCCCCGTCACCGTGCTGCCCTGGGAAAGCCGGGCCGAAGCCCTGGACGGCGCGGCCCTGCTGGTCAATACCACCACGCTCGGCATGAGCGGACAGCCGCCGTTGGAGTTGCGGCTGGAGGCGTTGCCGGTGACGGCCCTGGTGACCGATATCGTTTATGCGCCGTTGCAAACGCCGCTGTTGCTGGCGGCGGCGGCGCGCGGCAATCCGGTGGTGGATGGTCTGGGCATGCTGCTGCACCAGGCCCGGCCCGGTTTCGCCGCCTGGTTTGGGGTGATGCCGGCGGTGGACGACGGCTTGCGGCGTTTTGTGGAGGATGCATGATCATTCTGGGACTGACCGGCTCCATCGGCATGGGCAAGACCACGGCGGCCAATCTGCTGCGCCGCCTGAAGGTGCCGGTGCATGACGCCGACGACGCGGTGCACCGGCTGTTGGCCAAGGGCGGCGCCGCCGTGCCGCTGATCGAGGCGGCCTTTCCCCATACCGTCTGGGGCGGCGCCGTCGACCGTCCGCGCCTGGCGGCGCGGGTGTTCGGCGATGATCACGCCCTGAAGATCCTCGAGGAGATCCTGCACCCCATGGTGCGGCGCGAGGAGGTGGCCTTCCTGCAGCGGCAGCGCCGCCGCCGCCGCCCGGTGGTGGCCCTGGATATTCCCCTGCTGTTTGAAACCCATGGCCAAGACCGCTGCGACGCCGTGGCGGTGGTCAGCTGTCCGGCCTTTTTGCAGGAACAAAGGGTGATGGCCCGGCACGGCATGACCCATGCCAAGCTGGCGGTGATCCGCCGCCGGCAGATGGCCGATCATGAAAAGCGCCGCCGCGCCGATTTCATCCTGCCCACCGGCCTGGGCCGGCGCTTGACCTTGCGGAAACTGCGGGCCGCCCTGGCCCGGCTGCGGGAGCGCGGCTGATGCGCGAAGTGGTGCTCGATACCGAAACCACCGGCCTCGATCCGGCCTCGGGCCATCGCGTGGTGGAAATCGGCTGCGTGGAGCTGATCAACCATCTGGCCACCGACCGGGTCTTTCACAAATATCTCAATCCCGAACGCGACATGCCGACCGAGGCCTTCAACGTGCACGGCCTGTCGGAGGAATTTCTCAGTACCCAGCCGCTGTTCGCCGAGATCGCCGGAGAGTTTCTCGATTTCATCGGCGATGCGCCGCTGATCATCCACAACGCCGAATTCGATATCAAATTCCTCAATTGGGAACTGAAGCTGCTGGGCCAGGCGCCTATTCCGCTGGAACGGGCCATCGATACGGTGAAAATCGCCCGCAAGCGCTTTCCCGGCTCACCGGCCAATCTCGATGCCCTGTGCCGCCGCTTCGAGATCGATAATTCCGCCCGCGACAAACACGGCGCCCTGCTCGATTCCGAATTGCTGGCGGAAGTCTATCTGGAACTGATCGGCGGCCGCGAACCCGGCCTCACCCTCCTCGGCACCCCGGCGGCGGCGCAAAGCGCCGCGGCTCCGGCCAACCCGGCGGCCCCGGCGGCGCGCAGCTTCCGTCCGCCCCGGCTGCATCAGCCCCTGCCCGAGGAACTGGCGGCGCACGAGGCTTTCCTCGGTAAACTGAAAAACCCTCTGTGGACCCGGGAATGAAAAAAGGCCGCCGTTTTAAAAACGGCGGCCTTTTTTCTCATCGGAGGCGGATCAGGCGGTGCCCACCGGCCCCTGCTGTTCCATGCGCTGGCGATAGAGCGTCACGAAATCGAGAGGCTGCAGCATCAAGGGCGGGAAGCCGCCGTTCTGGGTGGCTTCGGCCACGATGGCGCGGGCGAAGGGGAACAGCATGCGCGGGCATTCGATCAGCAGCATGGGCTGCACATGTTCCTCGGGCACGTTCAGGGTGAACAGACCGGCATAGATCAGTTCCAGAATGAAGGCGCTTTTGTCGGCCAGCTTGGCCTCGACATTGAGCAGCAGCGACACTTCGAACAGATTGCCCTGCACCGGATTGGCCTGAACGTTGACCTTGATGCCGATTTCCGGCGCGGTGGTCTGCATATCGGTGAAGATGGCCGGGGCGTTCGGGGCTTCGAACGACAGATCCTTCACATATTGCATATTGACCAAAAGCGGCGGCAGCGCCTGCTGGGACTCTTGTTCAGACATCGCGGACTCCAAGTCTTGCGGAACGTCATGTCACGGGCGGGTCGGCCCGGAAACGCCGTTGAAACGGGACTTGACCACTAGCACGGAACGTTCAGGGGCACAACAGGAGGGGTTACAATAAGAGAAGCGGCGGTGTTTTATCGTTTTTCTTGTCGGCGGCTTTCTTTTCGCCGGTTTGAACCACGGTGAAATCGCCGTCGATGATGGTGGTGTCGCCGCTTTCGGAGCGGGCCGGGCCCCATCGGGCTTCGGTGCGGGCGGCATACATGCGGGTCTTCGCCTTCAGGGCCATCTCGCCATAGACCAGGCTGCGCACCGGCGGCAGGAACAGCAGCAGCGCCAAACCGGTGCCGAGATAGCCGGGAATCAGCAGCAGCAGACCGGAAAAGGCGGCGGCGGCGGCATCGAACAGGGCGCGCATAGGCAGTTCGCCGCGGTTGAGATCGCGCTGAAAACCGGCGGCGACGGACAGATTGTTTTTCTGCAATACCACCAGTCCCAGCAGAGCCGAGGCGAACAGGCCGAAAATCGCGCCCGGCCAGCCGAGAATCCCGGCAATTTCCACCAGGACGAAGAGCTCCAGGAAAGGCCACGCCAGAAGGAAAATGAAGAAGATCCAGGCCATGCTTGCTCTTTACCTTACAACCGCTTATGTACGAACAGGCGTTTTTTCGGCCGGGATGCGTCGCCCCATCATCAAGGGGTTTGTCACGTACCGACCGTTATAACACGGCCCAAGGCGGAAAACCGGGCGTTGCTCCGGTGCGAAAAGGTCCTGGGCAGGCGGAAAAACTTGGGGCCTCCATGCAAGACGGATCGCAATTCATCGAACTTATCTTCTTCGCCCTGCTGGCGGTGTTCATCGGTCTGCGTCTGCGTGGCGTGCTCGGCAGCCGGCCCGAGGATCAGGATCAGCCGCAGGGCGGCTTCGGTCAGGCGCCGCTTCGGCCGGCCGTGCCGCTTCCGCAGCGCCCGGCGCCGGACGCGCCCCACTTCGGCAAGGGGTTGGACGCCATTGCCGCCGTCGACCGCGATTTCACGCCCGACGCCTTCCTGCAAGGGGCCGCCGCCGCCTTTGAAATGATCGTGAAGGCCTTCATCGACGGCGACGAGGCGACCTTGCGGCCGCTGCTGTCCGACGAGGTGTTCGGTCATTTCTCCCAGGCCCTGCGCGCCCGGCGCGCCAACGGCGAAAGCTGCGCCAACCGCCTGGAAGGCATTCTCGACGCCGATATCACCGAGGGAAGCCTGCAAGGCGGCACGGCGCTGGTCACCGTGCGCTTCGTCAGCCGCCAGATCATTTGCCAGAGGAGCGCCGACGGCGCCCTGCTGTTCGGCGATCCCGACCGCGCCGTGGAGATCCGCGATCTCTGGACCTTCGCCCGGCCTCTGCCCAGCAGCGATCCCAACTGGCGGCTGGTCGCCACCCAAAGCCACGACGCCTGATCATGAAGCGGCTTGGCTTTTATCCCCTGCTGCTGACGGTCCTGGCCGGTCTGGCCGCCTGTTCCTCGGGACCCAGCCTCAACCAGGGCGCGCCGGCAACGGCGCCCTTGGGCAACGGCGCCATCAGTCTGGAGCCGGTGTCCTTCCAGCAACTGCCGGGCTGGCAGGAGGATGGGGTGGTGGCCGCCCTGCCCGCCCTGCGCCGCAGCTGTCGTAAGATCACCGCTCTGCCGGAAGGCCGGCTGCTGGGCCTGGCCGGGGCCGCCAGCGACTGGACCGGTCCCTGTGGCGCCCTGCGCGGGGTGGAAGACGAACAATCGGCGCGGGATTGGGCCGAACGCTGGCTGCAGCCCTATCTGGTGACGGCGGGCGGCTCGCCCGAGGGAACCTTCACCGGCTATTGCGAGGCGGCGCTGAACGGCGCGCGCCAGCCCAGCGCCCGTTACCGCTATCCCCTGTATGCCCGTCCCGCCGGTTGGCCGGCCAATCCGGCCCGCTACGGCGAGCGCCTGCCCAGTCACCGCGAGATCGACGCGGGCGCCTTGCGCGGCCGGGCCCGGGTGCTGTTGTGGGTGGATGATCTGGTGGATGCCAACATCCTGCAAATTCAAGGCTCCGGCCAGGTGCGGCTGGACGATGGCTCGGTGGTGCAAGTGGGCTACGACGGCAATAACGGCCGCGAGTGGGTGGGGCTCGGCACCATTTTGCGCCGTCATCGCCTGATCGGCCGCCATCAAAGCAACATGCCGGCCATCCGCGCCTGGCTGAAGGCGCATCCGGCCCAGGCGCCCGCCCTGATGAGCGAAAATCCCCGCTATATCTTCTTCCGCGCCCTCAACGGCGAAGGGCCGGTGGGCGCGGAAGGGGTGGCGTTGACGCCGGGCCGCAGTCTGGCGGTGGATCCGCGCTATATCCCGTTGGGCATGCCGCTGTGGCTCGATACCACCGATCCGCAAGGGCGCCCGCTGCGCCGCCTGATGGTGGCGCAAGACAGCGGCAAGGGGATCGTCGGCGTGGTGCGCGGCGATTATTTCTGGGGTCCGGGGGAAACCGCCTTCGATCAGGCCGGCCGCATGCGCAGCCGGGGCCGTTACTTTCTGCTTCTGCCGCGCCAGCGTTCGTCGCCGGTGGCCTGGGACGGGAACTGATGCCGCGCCAGCCCGCCCCTCCGGAAACCGTGGCGTATGAGGCCTTGCGCCGCGCCCATATGATGGGGCGGGTGGTGATCTTCACCGATGCCCATATCCTCAACCGGCCGGGTTCACCGGTTTATTCCCCGCTCGACGTGTTCGTGCCCACCCTGGTGCTGATGGCCAGCAGCCTGACCCTGCTGTTCGCCTTCGGTCTGGTGCAATGGCTGGTGGCCCTGGTGCTGATCGTGCTGTGGCAGGCCTACGGCGCCCGCTATTTCGTCGAATGGCGGCTGCACCGCCGGACGGTGACGGCGGTGGTGCGCAATCTCTACAATATGAAGCTGCTGTGGCAGATGGGCGGCATCGCCGTGGCCCTGAAGGACTGGCCGGAAAAGAACTGCGTGGCGCCGTTCGGCGACTGGCAGGCCTTTGCCGGTGATTTCCTCATCGATCCCGAACCGCCGCCGGACGGGGCGTGATGGCCGCGCCGGAGCTGTCATGAGCGGCGATCGCCGCCGCCGTCTGGTCAGCCGCGACGAGGCGCGGCTGTGGCGCGAGGCCATGAAGGGCGCCACGCCCTACGAGGGACGCCTGCCCGAGGCGGACGAGGCGCCGCCTCCCCCCGATCTGTCGCCCTTGCCGGTGCCGCCGGAGCAGCCGCCTTTGCGTGAACCGGTGCCGCCCGGCCCGGCCCGGTCGGCGCATGCTCTCGATCACGGTAAAACCGTGGGCATCGACCGCCGCACCGCCGATCGGCTGAAAAAGGGCGGCATGGCCATCGAGGCCCGCCTCGATCTGCATGGCCTGACCCAGGACGAGGCCTATGGCGCCCTGCGCCGCTTTCTCCTGGCCTCTTACGAACGGGAGCGGCGCTGCCTGCTGGTGATCACCGGCAAGGGCACGCGCGAAGGCAGCGGCGTGCTGCGCGGCCAGGTGCCGCGTTGGCTGAACGAGGCTTCCTTGCGGCCTTTCATTCTGGCGTTTTCCTACGCCCAGCCCCGCGATGGCGGCGAAGGCGCCCTTTATGTGCTGCTGAAGAGGCGGCGATGACTCCCTTCGGCCGTAAAATCCGCGCCTTGCGTGACCAGCGTGGCGTCAGCCTGAAACAGATGGCGCAGGATCTCAATCTGTCCTCGGCTTATCTGTCGGCGCTGGAACATGGCCGGCGCGGGCGGCCCAGCCCCGGTCTGGTCATGCAGATCCTGGGCTATTTCAACGTGATCTGGGACGAGGGCGAGGATCTGAAGCGGCTGGCCGAGCTCAGTCATCCCAAGGTGACCCTGGATACCTCGGGTCTTTCGCCTGAGGCGGTGGAGCTGGCCAACCGTCTGCAGCAGCACATCCGGACCCTGCCGCCCGAGCGCATCGCCCGGCTGCTGGCCCTGCTGCGGGAGCCCCTTTCATGAACGCGGCGCTTCCACCCGGCGCGGCCCGCCGGATTCTGTGGAGCCAGTTCATTCTGGCCGCCGCCCTGGCGGCGGTGGCGCGGGGCGGCGACGGTCCTTTCGCCTATACCGACACCCATGCCGGATCGGGGCGGTTGCCCGGTCCGCTTCCCCGTTTGGCCGGGGTTCTGGCGGCGGGCGGCGACTTTCACAGCCGTGCCTTCTTTCAGGCGTTGCAGGGCGCGGAGGCCGTCCACCATCCCGGCTCCTGGGTGCTGGCGGGACGGGTGCTGACGGCGGCGGGACGGGAGCCGGAGATCGACGTTAACGATATCGACGCCGCGGCCCTGGCGGCGGCGCGCCTTCACCGTGAAGGTCTGTGGGCGCGCTTCTGGCAACACGATTGGTTTTCCTTCCTGCGCAGCCGCTTGGAGCTGGCCCGGCCGCCGCAGTTCGTTTTCATCGATCCGCCGCCCGACGATGCCCGCGGTCCGGCTTATGCCATCGATGCCGCCATTCTGCTGGATACCCTGAAGGTTCCCTACATGGTGAGCTATCCGGCGGTGGAGGCGCAGGACTCCATCGATCAGATCGGCCGCACCGGGCTGGAGCTGCTGGCGGGATCGATGTCGGCCGGAGTGCTTCTGGGCGGCGGCGCCGAACAGGCGCTGCTGGAACTGTTGCCCGATCTCAAGCGGCTGGCGGCGCTTCTGGAGGGGCGGTTCCAGCCCCGTCTGCCCCAGGCTTTTTCCTACGTCATCTGATCCGGCAACGCAAAAGGGCCGGAGCGCTTTCGCCCTCCGGCCCTTTCTGTTTAGCCCTGCGTCAGGATCAGTTGCTGCGGCGGTCGCCCATGAAGCGCATCAGCAGGATGAAGAGGTTGATGAAATCCAGATAAAGGGCCAGGGCGCCCATGACCGCGGTCTTGGTCGAGGCCTCGTAGCCGGCGCCTTCCCAGTACATCTGGCGGATCTTCTGGGTATCCCAGGCGGTGAGGCCGGCGAATACCAGCACGCCCACCACCGAGACCACGAAGCTCAAGCCCGGGCTGCCCAGGAAGATGTTGACCACCGAGGCGATCAGCATGCCGATCAGCCCCATCACCAGGAAGCTGCCGAAGGCGTCCAGATTGCGGCGGGTGGTATAACCCCACAGGCTCAAGGAGGCGAAGGAGGCGGCGGTGATGAAGAACACCCGGGCGATGGAGGTGCCGGTATAAACCAGGAAAATGGGTGCCAGCGATACCCCCATCAGGGCGGCATAGGCCCAGAACAGCGCCTGGGCGGTGCTGGCCTGCATGCGGTTGATGCCGAAGGACAGGCCCATCACCATCACCACCGGGGCGATGAGGGCGATCCAGCCCAGGCCCGACAGACCGACGCCGCCGTTCACGGTATGCTGGAAGAACAGCGCCTGCAGCGAGGGTACGCCGGCCACCAGGGCGGCGGTCATGCCGGTGAGGGCCAGACCCGAGGCCATATAATTATAGACCCGCAGCATGTACTGGCGCAGACCGGCGTCAATCTGCCTGGCGTCCGTCTGGCTTTGCGCCCAGGTCCGCCGTCCGCTCTCGAAGGCCATGGTATCCTCTCTGTAAGCAAAATGAACTCTTGGCCTTAATATGGCACGGAATCGGCCGAGGTCAACGCCAGGGCGGGGTTTGCCGGAGTGATCGCATATGGAAGCCGCTTTATGCGGCTGACTAGCGCTTTCTCGCGCGCCGGAGCGTTGCCGGGAGTCGCAGACGAACGCCGAAGGCGGACAGCGAAAGCGCAGGCATAAGCGAGGACAGCCAAGCTGGCGGAACGCCAGCGCCCGGCGCTTGAGGGACAATAAAGAAGCCAGGGTGAGCGCACTTGCGATCACCCTGGGGGTTTGCCAGGCAATCGGGGCAGTCGGCTTGACGAACGGGGGCGCAGCCGACAAGCTGATCCTCATATCCGGTCCGGCCCATGATTTGCCTCGGAAGGACAGAACACGATCATGCATAGTCCCTCCGCCGGCTCCGGCGGCGATTATCTGGCGGTGGGTCAGGCCGAAGGCGCTCATTGGGGGTTGGTGGTCAAGGCCGCCCTGGAATCCCTGGGTCCTTTAACGGCCGATGCCAATGTGGGTTTCGTCTATGTCACGCCGGCCCTGGCCGATGATTTTTCCTCCATCGTCACCCTGCTGCGCGGCGCCACGCCGGTGGGGCATTGGTTCGGCGCCGTGGGTCATGGGGTGATCGGGCCCGACGGCGCCGTGAGCGACGGCGCCGCCCTGGTGCTGATGGCCGGCCATCTCGATCCTCAGGGCCTGAAACCCTTCGATGGTTCCGATCCGCCGCAATTCGCCCGCCAGCACGATATTTGGCTGCGCGGCCAGACCGAGGCGCACGCCCTGGTGCATGGCGACGCCCAGGCCGTCGATCTGCCGCGGCAGCTGGAGGCCCTGGCCGGGCAAAGCGGCGCCTTTCTGGTGGGTGGGCTGGCTTTTCCCGGCGGCGGCCATGTGGCGGGTCAGATCAGTCCGGCGTCGCTGTCGGGCCTGGTGCTGGGGGATGCGGTGCCGCTGCTGGTGGGCATCAGTCAGGGGTGCCAGCCCATCGGTCCCTGCCACGTGGTGGAGGAGGCTCTCGACAATGTGGTGATGACCCTGGATGGCCGCCCGGCCCTGGAGGTGCTGAAGGACGAGGCGGGCGAGATCATCGCCCGGCGTCTGGCGCGGGCGGCGGGCTATATCCATGTGGCGCTGCCGGGGGCGAACGATGGTCCCGATTATGCCGTGCGCAACCTGCTGGGCATCGATCCCCAGCGGGCCTGGCTGGCGGTGGGCGACTATCTGCGGCCGGGGGACCGCCTGATGTTCGTGCGGCGCGACGCCAACGCCGCCCGCGCCGATCTGGCGCGCATGCTGGAGGATCTGTCGCGGCGGCTGGAGGGACGCACGCCCAAGGGCGGGCTTTATATTGCCTGCATGGGCCGGGGCGCCCATATGTTCGGCGACGACGGCCGCGAGGCCGAAATGATCCGCGAGCATCTGGGGGATTTTCCATTGATCGGTTTTTCCGCCTCGGGCGAGATCTGGCACGACCGCCTCTACGGTTATACCGGCGTGCTGGCGCTGTTCCTATGATCCGTCTGTTCGTGGGCATCGCCTTGCCGCCAGCGGTGCGCGCCGCCCTGGCGGGGGCTTGCGGCGGTCTGCCCGGCGCCCGCTGGAGCCCGCCGGACAGTCTGCATCTGACCCTGCGTTTCGCCGGAGAGATGCCGGAAGACCAGGCCGCCGATCTGCACGATGCCCTCAGCGCCATCGCCGCCCCGCCCCTGCCCATCACCCTCAAGGGCTGCGGCACCTTCGCCGACGGCCGCCATGTGCATACCCTGTGGGCCGGGGTTGCCGCCGATGCCGCTCTGCTGCGTCTGCAGGAGCGGGTGGAACGGGCGGCGCGCCGGGCCGGTCTGGCCGCCGGACCGCGCCGCTATTCCCCCCACGTTACCCTGGCCCGGCTGTCGCGGGCGGTGGCGCCCGAGCGGCTGGCCGCCTTTCTGGCGGCGCACGCCCTGCTGACGCTGGACTTTACCGCCGCCGCCTTTACCCTGTTTTCCAGCCATCTCGGCAAGGGCGATCCCCTGTATCGCGTCGAAGCCGAGTATCCCCTGACCCCGTTTTCCGCTCCGTCGCCGTAAGGACCCGCCATGACCTTGTCCGTTGCCATCCAGATGGATCCCATCCAGTCGATCAATATCGATGCCGACAGCACCTTCGTGCTGGCCTTGGAGGCAGAGGCGCGGGGTCATGCGCTGTTCCATTATCTGCCCCAGCATCTCACCTTCCGCGAAGGCGTGGTGTCGGCCTATGCCCAGCCGTTGTCGGTGCGGCGCGAGCCCGGCAATCATTTCAGCCTGGGCGAGGCCCGCCAGATCGATCTGGCGACGATGGACGTGGTGCTGATGCGTCAGGATCCGCCCTTCGACATGGCCTATATCACCGCCACCCATCTGCTGGAGCATCTGCAGCCGAAGACCCTGGTGGTGAACGATCCGGTGCAGGTGCGCAACGCTCCGGAAAAGTTGCTGGCCACCCATTTTCCCCAGCTGATGCCGCCCACCCTGATCTCGACCGACCGCCGCCAGATCCTGGAGTTCCGCGCCGAGCACCGGGATATCATCCTGAAACCCTTGTACGGCAACGGCGGCGCCGGGGTGTTTCATGTGAAACAGGATGACGAAAATCTCAATTCCCTGCTGGAACTGTTCACCCAGCATTCGCGCGAGCCGGTGATGGTGCAGCGCTATCTGCCGGCGGTGCGTCAGGGCGACAAGCGCATTATCCTGGTGGACGGTCAGGCGGCGGGCGCGGTCAACCGCGTGCCGGCGGCGGGCGAGGCCCGTTCCAACATGCATGTGGGCGGGCGGCCGGAAAAAAGCGCGCTGACCCGGCGCGAACTGGAGATCTGCGAGGCCATCGGCCCCACCTTGAAGGAACGCGGCCTGATCTTCGTCGGTATCGATGTGATCGGCGACTACCTGACCGAGATCAACGTCACCTCGCCCACCGGCATTCAGGAGATCAACCGCTTCGACGGCAGCAAACTGGAAAGCCTGGTGTGGGACGCCATCGAACGGCGGCTATAAGTCTTCCGCCAGACGGTAGCCGCCGGCGTCGGTGAGCAGCACGCCCTCGCCCAATTTGCGGCGCAGGGTATAGATGTGGGTTTCCACGGTGTGGGTGGTGGCCCCGGCGGCATAGCCCCAGACCCGATGCAGCAGGGCGTCGCGCGGGATGGATTGCGGCGCCGCCTGATGCAAAAACAGCAGGATGGCGGTTTCTTTCTCGGTCAGCGCCAGCATCGGACCGCCCTCCTCGCCGATCTGGCGGGCGGTGGGCCTGAACTGGAAACGGCCGATGCGGATACGGCCGTCTTCGGGCGGCGGCTGGAACAAGACGGCAATACGGGCCAGTACCTGGGCCAGCCGCACCGGTTTTTGCAGGCAGTCGGTGGCGCCCTGGTCCAACCCGGCCCGGGCCTGGGCGGCATCGGCGGCCAGCAGCAGCAGCGGCAGGGCCGGGCCGCCGTCCCGGCGCAGCCGGGCGACGGCATCGGGCGGCAGCTCGCCGCCGTCCAGCAGAACCAGGCCGCAGCCCGCCGCCTCGGCCTGGGCGGTCTCGCTCTCGGCCAAACAGAGCTGATAGCCCTGTGCGGCCAGGGGATCGGCCAGCATCCCGGCCAGGATGGAGGTGGAGGGCAGAAACAGGATTTTGCGGACGGCCGCCATCTTTTTTCATCGCTCATGCGGGAAAATGCGCCATGCTATCCCATATAAAGCGCAGATGACCAGATGCCACCCCGCCCCGCTCCGATGATCCCTTCGCGTCCAGCCCTCTTTTTCCCAAGGACAAAAGCCGCTATGGTGCGGCGCCCTGGCCGCGACCCGAGACCCTGATGACCCGTTCGCTGATCGTTAAGCCCGTTCCCGTTCCCCTGCCGCCCAGCGCCCTGGTGGCGGTGGACCGCGCCATCGCCGATCTGCGCCGGGGCGGCTTGATCGCCCTTACGGAGGACGGTGGGGTGGTGGCCCTGGTGCTGGCGGCCGAAGGCGCCACCAGCGAGGCCCTGAAGCGTTTGGCCGAGGCGGCGGGATCGGCGCCCATGGTGGCGATGACCGGGCGGCGCGCCACGGTGCTGGGCCTGGCCAGCGGCCAGAAAACCGTATTGATGGCCGCCGAGGCCGGTCTGACCTCGTCGCACGTATTGTCGTTGGCCGATCCCCTGGACCGGCGCGAGCCCACGCCCGATCTGACGGCGCGGCCGGCTCCGGCCTGGACCGAGGGGGCGGTGGCGCTCAGCAAGCTGGCCCGCCTGCTGCCGGCGGCGGTGGTGGCCGCCACCGAGCGGCCGCAGCCCGGCCTGTTCAGCGTCGGCGTCGAGGATCTGCTGTCTTATCAGCAAAACGCCTCGCGTTCTCTGCGCCGGGTGGCCGAGGCGCGGGTGCCGCTGGAAGACGCCGAGAACGCCCGTATCGTGGCCTTTCGTCCGGCCGATGGCGGCATCGAGCATCTGGCCATCGTCATCGGCGCGCCCGACCGCGACGCCCCGGTGCTGGCCCGCCTGCATTCCGAATGTTTCACCGGCGATCTGCTGGGCTCGCTGCGCTGCGATTGCGGCGATCAGCTGCGCGGCGCCATCGCCCAGATTTCCCAGGCCGGCGGCGGCGTGCTGCTCTATCTGGCCCAGGAGGGGCGCGGCATCGGCCTGGTCAACAAGCTGCGCGCCTACGAGCTGCAGGATAACGGCTTCGATACCCTGGACGCCAATCTGCAGCTCGGTTTCGACGACGACGAACGGGTCTATCTGCCCGCCGCCGAAATGCTGCGGCTTTTGGGCATCCGCCGCGTGCGGCTGATGACCAACAATCCGGCCAAGGTCAACGGTTTGGCGCAGCACGAGATCGAGGTGACGGAACGGGTGCCGCATATCTTCCCGTCCAACGGCCATAACGAAAAATACCTGCGCACCAAGGCCACCCGCTCGGGTCACCTGTTCTGATGGGCAGGCTTTGCCGGGCAAAAAGCGGTCCGGCTTGCCGCCCGGTAAGCTAAAGCGTTGAAATCGCATGGGACGGCTTTTGGCATAGGGCTTGCATTTATCCAACCGGATGAAACCCCCGTGCCGGATGCCCGCCATGTCAGAATCCGCTATCGTCGTCACACCGTCGCCGGTGACTGCTCCACCCCAGACCGCTTCCAGCCGGACCGGCGCGTCGGCGGACGGCAAGAGTCATGTGCAGGCCTGGTACGATAAGGATGGTCCGGGGTTCTCGGATGTCCTCGATGCCCTCAATCCTCTCCAGCATATTCCGATCATCAGCACGCTTTATCGTCATTTGACCGGCGATACCGAGGGGGCGGCCTCCACCCTGGCGGGCGGTACGGCCTATGGCAGCCTGCTGGGCATGGCCGGCAATGCCGTCCTGGGCGGGATCATCGGCCTGGGTGTGGGGCTGGTGGATGTGGTGGTGCGCGATGCCACCGGCGAGGATATCGGCGACCATATTTACAATACCTTGTTCGGCTCGGACGGCGAGGGAACGAAAACGGCGCAAAGCGGCAATGGGGCTGAAGCCACCCAGACCGCCGCCGCCCAATCCGCCGCCGACAGCGAGCCGCCGCCGCCCGCCGCCGCGCCGCCGGTGCCGGTGCAAACCCTGGCCAGCACATTGAGCGCGGCCCAGTCGCCGGCTGTCGCCGCCGCCGCCCCTTCTCAGGGAGGCGGCACGGCGGCCAAGCTGGACGATGCGGTGCAGGAAGGCCCCTATCTGGTGTTCGGCGGAGCCGAGAAGCCGATTACCGTGAACCGTACCCCCACCTCGCTGCTGCCGGCCCGGCCGACCAGCGTCGGCACCAATGCCAGCGCCTCGCCGCTCGCGGCCACGCCGGTATTCCAGACCGCCGAGGCTGCCCCCGGCATTGCGGCGCGGCAGGGTGATTACGTGGTCTTCGGCGGCAGCAATGAGGCCGCTCCGGCGGTCACCGTGCCCACTGCCGCCGCCGCCGCCGCCGCCGCCGCCACCGCCGAGAGCCCGGCCGCCAGTGAAACGCCGATCCAGGCCGCGACGGCGCAAAGTACGGCGAACAGCGCGGAAACCGCCTTTTCGCAGACGCAGCCCCATCTGAGGCCGCTACCGCCGCGTCGGGCGCCGATGATGCCCTCGCCCATTCTGCCGCAGCCCACCACCGGCCCCGCCGCCGTGGGCCGGGGGCAGTCGCAGGCCGTCAACAATCCGGCCCCCAAGGCGCCGCCCAACGATTGGTTCGCCCAGACCTTCAACCAGAACATGGACAAGATGGACCGCATGCAGGCCAGCAACGGCGCCGCCGCCTATCAGTCGGCCCTGCCGGTGAACTGAGCCGGGTATGGATCTTCTGGTCGGGCCCGACGGCACCGCGCTCCTGGGCGAACAGCGGTTTGCCTGCGCTCTGGGTCGGTCCGGCCTGGTGGCCGATAAGCGTGAAGGCGACGGCGGCACCCCGGTGGGGGTGTTTCCGGTGCGGATGGTCTATTACCGCCCCGACCGCCAATCCCCTCCCGTCACCGCTCTGCCGGTCCGGGCACTCAAGACCGCCGACGGCTGGTGCGATGATCCGGCCCATGCCGATTACAACCGCGCCGTCACCCTGCCCCATGCCGGCGGCTGCGAGCGGCTGTGGCGCGATGACGGGCTCTATGACCTGATCCTGGTGATCGGCCATAACGATTCTCCGCCCCGGCCGGGGGCGGGCAGCGCCATTTTCCTGCATGTCCGCTCCCCCGACGGCACGCCCACCCAGGGTTGCGTGGCGTTCGATATCGAGGATTTGCGGACAATTCTAAAAAATCTGACTCCGGACAGCAAAATCCAAATAAACCCTGCTTGTTGCTAGGGGAAACCCCCGGCATGATGAAAGGATAAAAATCCTCATCGCAGGAGGGGCAGGTGCGTCTGGGAAAATATCTGCTTGCAGGATTGTTTATCGCGTTTCTGGGGACGGGATCCTTCACGCAAGCCGAAGAAGATCCCTCTTATCTCGAAATTTCTGCTGGAACCTGGGAAACCCTGCGTCCAAATCGTACCGAGCCGGAGGTGGATTTGACCTACCGCTCCAATGTGGAGCTTTGGGTGGCGCGGCCGCAGGTGGGGGTGGTGGCGGCGCGCGATGGCGACTATTACGCCTTCGGCGGCCTGGCCAGCGATATTGCTTTGACCAGCCATATCATTTTAACACCGGTGCTCGATGCCGGACTGTATGGCGGCGGCGGTTTCCGTCTGGGCAGCCATATGGAATTCCGCGAGGGCGGCGAACTGGCCTATCGCTTTCAGAACGCCTCGCGCCTGGGGGTGGCTTTTTATCACCTGTCCAATGCCGGTCTGACCAGCCGCAATCCCGGCTCGGAATCGGCGCTGATGAGCTATGCGCTGCCGTTGTCGGATCTGGTGCCCTGATCAGGCCGGCGGAGGACGATGACCGAAGATGGCGGTGCCCACCCGCACATGGGTGGCGCCGCAGCCGATGGCCTGGCGGTAATCGCCGCTCATGCCCATGCTGAGCCCGGCGATGCCGTTGCGCGCGGCGATGTCGGCCAGCAGGGCGAAATGGCGGGCGGGATCCTCGGCGACGGGGGGAATGCACATCAGTCCGGCCGGGTCCAGGCCGTAGCGGTGCCGGCACAGGGCGATCAGGGCGTCGGCCTCGGCGGGAGCCACTCCGGCCTTCTGCGGCTCGGCCCCGGTATTGACCTGGATGAAGATTTCCAGCCGCCGTCCCTGCCGGGCCATTTCCTCGACCAGGGCGCGGGCCAGTTTCTCGCGGTCCACGGTTTCGATGGCGTCGAACAGGGCCACGGCCTCGCGCACCTTGTTGCTTTGTAAAGGTCCGATCAGATGCAGGCGCAGATCGGGCCAGGCCTCGCGCAAGGCCGGCCATTTCGTCGCCGCCTCCTGCACGCGGTTCTCCCCGAACAGACGATGCCCGGCCTCCAGCAGCGGCCGGATGCGTTCGGCCGGATGGGTCTTGCTCACCGCCACCAGCGCCACCGCCTCGGCGGGGCGTCCGGCGGCCCGGGCGGCTTCGGCCAGCTCGGCCCGCACCTGGCGCCATTGCGCCACCACATCGGCATGATCGGAAGACGGGGAAACGGCGGGGGGAAATTCGGCCACGATGACATAAGGTCCGTGCTAGGGTTGGGCGTATGTCCAGCCTAGCAGACTTGTCCCGCCGCCTCAATTTACGCCACCGCCGTCAGGGCGGCGGGGCGGCGCTGGCCGCCGTGCTGCTCAGCGATCCCCAACGGCTGCCCGATCCGGCGCCGCTGCTGGGGCGGCTGCCGCCGGGGGCGGCGGTGATCTTCCGCGCCTATGGGAATGCCGAGCGGGCCCAACAGGCGGCACGGCTGGCGCTTTTATGCCGGGCGCGGCGGCTGCGTCTGCTGGTGGCCGATGATTTCGCCCTGGCGGTTCGGCTGAACGCCGGCTTGCATCTGCCGGAATACCGGGGACGGACGGTGCTGTGCCGGGTGCGGCTGTGGCATCGCCACCGTGGCGCGCTGTTGACCATGGCGGCGCATGGCCGCGCCGCCCTGGGCCGCGCCGCCGGGCTGGGCTGCGATGCCGCCTTGCTGTCGCCGGTCTTCGCCACGGCCAGTCATCCCGGCGCGCCGGGCCTGGGGCTGTTGCGGCTGCGCGCCCTGCTCAAAGGGGCGCGGCTGCCGGTCTATGCCCTGGGCGGCGTCGACGGGGCGCGGGCGCGGGCTTTGCGCGCTTGCGCATTGGCGGGTTTGGCGGGAATTTCGGGATTTTGACAAGAAACGGCGCCCGGCCAGGGGGGAGGAAGCCGGGCGCCTTCGCTCTTGATCAGAGCGGGGGAAGTGGCAGGGGAGACCACTTCCACCGATCGGGCCTGTTGCCAACCCGATCTCCGTCCTTTGCAGATGGTTTGCCGCGGGCGCCGTTGCAAGGCGCTCCATAGGGATAATTCTTCAGGATAGGGAGCGGTTACTTCATGTGCATGTTGGTGATGGGGCCTTTGCCCATGGCGGGGTTCACGAAGGTGAACAGGCTTTTGTCCAGGGCGATCCCCACCTCGGGATTGTAAAGCGATACCATGGTTTCCTGGCCCTGGGCGTCGATCACCTTCCACTGGCGTAGGGCGAAGGGGCGTTCGGTGAAGATCAGGGTGATCTGGCCCTGGCTGGGGTCGTGGCGCTGGGTCACGGTGATCTTCAGAAGATCGGGGGAATGGCTGATGCCCAGCAGCTTGAGATCGGGGCCGTCGAGGTTCACCTTGTCGCGCACCAGCACGCCGGCGATGCTGGAATCGAGATCGAGATAGCTCACCTGCTTCAGCTGCTTGTCGTAATAGATCAGGGAATCGCCGTCGGCGATCACCTGCACCGGCGAGGGCGGATTGTAATCCAGGCGCAGACGGCCCGGCCGCCACAGGCTGAACGAACCGTCCAGGTTGTCGCCGGAGGGATTGATCTGCACGAAATGGGCCCGCATGGTATGGATGGCGTTGAGGTAGGCTTCGGCCTTGGCCACCTCCGCCTTGTCGTCGGTGCTGCGCGCCCAGGCCGGGGTCAGCAGTCCGGCGCCGAGCAGCGCGGCCAGTCCGGCGCGGCGGACGATTTTGCCCAATGCAAACACGGTGTTGTTCTCCTCGAAGGGACGAAGGCCTCAGTCGCCGTGATGGCCGACCAGAACCTCGCGTTTTCCCACATGGTTGGCTTTGCTGACCACGCCTTCCCGCTCCATCTTGTCGATGATGCCGGCGGCCTTGTTGTAGCCGATCTGCAGATGGCGCTGGATGAAGCTGGTGGAGGCCTTGCCTTCCCGCGCCACCAGCGCCACCGCCTGATCATATAGGCTGTCGCCGCTGGCTCCGCCAGCGCCGGCCATCATGTCGGGGTCTTCCGCCTCTTCCTCGGTCACGCTGTCCACATAGGCCGGTTCGCCCTGGTTGCGCAGATGCTCCACCACCCCTTCCACCTCCTGATCGGAGACGAAGGGGCCGTGCACGCGGGTGATGCGCCCGCCCGAGGCCATATAAAGCATGTCGCCCTGCCCCAGCAGCTGTTCGGCCCCCTGCTCGCCCAGAATGGTGCGGCTGTCGATCTTGGACGACACCTGGAAGCTGATGCGGCTGGGGAAATTGGCCTTGATGGTGCCGGTGATGACATCCACCGAGGGCCGCTGCGTGGCCATGATGATATGAATGCCGGCGGCGCGGGCCATCTGCGCCAGACGTTGCACCGCCCCTTCCACGTCCTTGCCGGCCACCAGCATGAGGTCGGCCATTTCGTCCACCACGATAACGATGAAGGGCAAGGGCTCCAGGGCCAGGGCCTGATCCTCGTAGATGGGCTTGCCGGTCTCCTTGTCGAAGCCGGTCTGCACGGTGCGCGACAGGCTTTCCCCTTTCTGGCGGGCCTCGGCCAGGCGCTGATTATAGCCGGTGATGTTGCGCACCCCGAGCTGGCTCATGGCGCGGTAGCGGTCTTCCATCTCGCGCACCGCCCATTTCAAGGCCACCACCGCCTTGCCGGGTTCGGTCACCACCGGGGCCAGAAGATGGGGAATGCCGTCATAGACCGACAGTTCCAGCATCTTGGGATCGATCATGATCAGGCGGCACTCTTCCGGCTTCAGCTTGTAGAGCAGCGACAGGATCATGGTGTTGATGGCCACCGACTTGCCCGAACCGGTGGTGCCGGCGATCAGCAGATGCGGCATGCGGGCCAGATCCACCATCACCGGCTGGCCGCCGATATCCTTGCCCAGCACCAGGGTCAGGCGCGACGGCGCCCGTTCGAAGGCTTCCGAATCCAAAAGCTCGCGCAAATATACGGTTTCGCGCCGGGCGTTGGGCAGCTCGATGCCGATGACGTTGCGGCCCGGCACCGTGGCGATGCGCACGCTCAGGGCCGACATGGAACGGGCGATATCGTCGGCCAGGCCGATGACGCGGCTGGTCTTGGTGCCCGCCGCCGGTTCCAGTTCGTAAAGGGTCACCACCGGGCCGGGCCGCACCTTGACGATCTGGCCGTTGACCCCGAAATCCTCCAGCACCGATTCCAGCATGCGGGCGTTCTGTTCCAGGGCGTCCTGGTTGAGGCCGAAACTCTTGCTGGGCGGCGGCGGCGGGGCCAGGAGCTGGGGCGGCGGCAATTCGTAGAGGCTGGCGCCCTGGTCGGGCAGTTGCAGCCGTCCCTGCGCCGCCTCCTGGGCGCGCCGTCCCGGCTTGGCGGGCTGGCCGCGCGGCGCCACCAGCGGCTCGGCGCGTTCGGCGGCGGGCAAGGGATCGTCGGCCGTGTCGTCGTCGGTTCCGGTCTCGGCCGGCTGGAACAGATTGGGTTCGGCGCGCACCGCGCGGGCGGGACGGGGCGGGGCGGCGGGGCGCAGGCTGGGTGTTGCGCGCGCCGGAGCCTCTTCCGCGGTTTGTCGCCGACGCAGCAGGCGGGCCAGCAGCGGCAGGCGGCGGCGAACCGGCGGCGGAGCCTCCTCCGCCGCCTCATCTCCGGCCGGGGCGCGGCCGGGCGCGGCCAGACGGGCGAAACGGCGCAGCAAACGGGCGATGGCCCGCCATTCCTCCACCGACAGCCCCATGCTGACCACGGTGCAGACCACGCCCAGCAGGGCGCTGATCAGGGCCATGACCCAGCCGAAGGCCTGGCCGCCGAACAGGGCCAGCGAGGAGGTGAAGCCGTCCAGCAGCAAGGTGCCGGCCGAGCCGCCCAGATGCTGGCCGCCGGCGCCGGGCAGGGTCAGACTGTCGGGCACCGGCACGGCGGCGAGGCCGATGGCGGTGAGCAGCAGCCCCGACAGCAGCAGCAGGATCTTGATCCACACCTTGTCCAGCGGCCGGGCGCTGACCATCATGCGGCCGCCCCAGGCCAGCAGGGCCAGGGCGGGGAGCCAGGCGGCGATGCCCACCAGCTGCAACAGCAGATCCGAAAGGAAGGCCCCCACCCCGCCCACCATGTTGTGGGTGGTCCAGGCGGCATCGGCGGCGGTATTGAGGCTGTGGTCCTTGGGGTGATAGGTGACCAGGGCGGCGGTCAGCAGCAGGGCCAGCGACACCAGGAGCAGGCCGCCCCCCTGCAGCGTCCAGCGCTGGAACAGCGACGAGACGCCCTCCGGCAGGAAGCGGCCGCCTTTCTTTTTCGAGCTCTGGGACGAGGGGCCGGCCATCACGCCTCCAGCACCTCCGCCATGCGGGTCAGGGCGGTGTCCACGATGGCCAGATCATGCACCAGGGCCACGCGGATATAGCGCTGGCCGGGATTGACGCCATCGGCGCCGGGGCGGGCCAGATAGGCGCCGGGCAGCACGCGGATACCGGCCCGTTCCCACAGGCGGCGGGCGGCGGCCTCGCCGTCGCCCACGTCCAGCCACAGGAAGAAGCCGCCCTGGGGGCGGTAGAAACCGAAGCGCCCGGCGAAAATACGTTCGGCGGCATCGATCTTGCGGCGGTATTCGGCACGGTTGACGGCCACATGGTCCTCGTCGCGCCACAAGGCGGCCGAGGCGGCCAGAATCGGCGTGGGCACAGCGGCGCCGCCATAAGCGCGCAGGCGGGCGAAGGGGGCGATGAGAGCGGCATCGCCGGCCACGAAGCCCGAGCGCAGGCCGGGGGCGCTGGAGCGCTTCGACAGGGAATGGAACACCACCACCCGGTCGAAGCCGCCGCCCAGGCTCTGGCAGGCCTCCAAGGCGCCGGCCGGGGCCGCGCCGTCGTAGATTTCGGAATAGCATTCGTCCACCGCCAGCACGAAATCGTGGCGGCGGGCCAGGCGCACGGCCTCTTGCAGGCGGGCCAGATCGGCCACCGCCCCTTGCGGATTGGCCGGGGTGCACAGATAGGCCAGGGCGGCGCGGTCCAGGATCTCTTCCGGCAGGGCCGCGAAATCGGGCAGGAATCCGCTTTCCGGGGTGGCGGGCACGAACACCGGTTCGGCGCCGGCCAGCAGGGCGGCGCCGGCATAGACCTGATAGAAGGGGTTGGGCAGCAGCACCACCGGCGGCGGCGCGCCGGGCGCGGCCGGAGCGATCACCAGCTGGGCGATCTGATAAAGGCCTTCGCGGGTGCCGGCCAGGGGCAGGAGCTGGGTCTCGGGATCGAACGCGCCCTCGGCCAGGCCGAAGCGCCGGCACAGCCAGCCGCCCGCCGCCTGACGGAAGTCGGGGGTGCCGGCCATGGGGGGATATTTGCTCCAGCCGGCGGCGTTGGCGGCCAGGATCTCGGGCACGAAGGAGGGCGGCCGGTGCTGTGGTTCGCCGATCGACATGACCAGGGGTTCGCCGCCCGGCGGCGTCTGCAGCAGGGCGGCCAGACGCTGGAACGGATAATCGGTCAGGAGATCGAGACGGGGGTTAAGCATCGGTTCGGGGCACAGTCGCGAGTGTGAGAACGGAACGAGGCCAGTTTTAACCGAAAACTTTGAAAATGGCGCTTATTTTTAGCACGCCATGAAAAAGGGCGCCCATGGGCGCCCTTTTCCGTTCGCATCGGGAAAGAGGATTTTCAGTGCAGGATTTCGCCGTGCAGCGAATAATCCAGGCCTTCGATTTCCTCCTCGACGCTGACGCGCAGACCGATGGTCTTGTCGATCAGCTTGTAGAGCAGGAACGAAACCACGGCGCACCAGACGATGGTGACCATCACCCCTTCCGCCTGCAGCAGCACCTGGCCGGGATGGCCCTGCAGAAGGCCGGGGGTGCCGCCGATCTCCTTGTCGGCGAAGACGCCGGTGAGAAGGGCGCCGACGATGCCGCCCACGCCGTGCACGCCGAAGCTGTCGAGGCTGTCGTCATAGCCCATCATGTGCTTGAGGCCGGTGGCGCCCCAGAAGCAGACGGCGCCGGCCACCAGGCCGATGACCAGCCCGCCCGCCGGCGCCACATAGCCCGAGGCCGGGGTGATGGCCACCAGCCCGGCCACGGCGCCCGAGGCGGCGCCCAGGGCCGAGGGCTTCTTGCGGATCAGCCATTCGATGGCGATCCACGAGACGGCGGCGGCGCCGGCCGCCAGCTGGGTCACGGTCATGGCCATGCCGGCGCGGCCGTCGGCGGTCATGGCCGAACCGGCGTTGAAGCCGAACCAGCCCACCCACAGCAGCGAGGCGCCGATCAGGGCGTAGGACAGGTTGGCCGGGGCGAAGCTTTCCGTGCCGAAGCCTTTGCGCTTGCCGACGATAAGGCAGCCCACCAGGCCGGCCACGCCGGAATTGATATGCACCACGGTGCCGCCGGCGAAATCCAGCACGCCCCATTTCCCCAACAGGCCGGTGTTGGCGGCCCACACCATATGGGCGATGGGGGCGTAGACCAGCAGCAGCCAGCCGGTGACGAAGGCCATCAGCGCCGAAAACTTGATGCGGTCGGCCAGCGAGCCCACCAGCAGGGCCGGAGTGATGATGGCGAAGGTCATCTGATACATCATGAACACCGATTCCGGGATGGTGGTGCCCGGCGCCAGGGTGTCCTTGCCCATGCCGAACAGCAGCACGCGCGAAAAATCGCCGAAAAACGGCGCGGTGGCGCCATGGCCGTCGGTGAAGGCCAGGGAATAGCCGATCACTCCCCACAGCACGGTGACCAGGGCGGTGATGCTGAAGCTCTGCATGAGGGTGGCGAGAATGTTCTTCTTGCGCACCATGCCGGCATAGAACAGGGCCAGGCCGGGAATGGTCATCATCAGCACCAGGGCGGTGGAGACCAGCATCCAGGCGGTATCCGCCTTGTTGAGAACGGGCGCCGGGGTGGCGCTTTGCGCCATGGCGGCGCCGGCGGTCAGGCACAGACCCGCGGTCAGGGCGATCCCGGCCGCAACGGAACGGTTCAACTTCATCCTTCGCACACTCCCCTGGGCGCCGTTGGCCCGGCTTGTTAGGCCTTTCGATCGCCTGTTTTTACGGCCGCTCTGGCTGGAAAACAGGCAGGCTGAGGCGCTATGGCAAACAAAAATCGTGCCAAGTGTGAAATTCGGGGAATCCCGGGGAATCAGGCGGCCGAGAGCCCTTATACCTGCTTATAAAAAGAGCAAATCAGCCGAATTTCCGCTTAAAGGACGGGCAAATAACAAACGGCGCGGCCCGGGAGGGCCGCGCCGCCTTAAGACCGCGCCGTGGCGTGGAAAGAGACTTATACCAAATTGCAGTGATCGGACCCGATCACCGGAGTCCCTCAAGCGGCGTCGCGATGAGCCCTGCTCACCGCGACTTGCTCTTACAGCGCTTCGTCGTTGGTTTCGCCGGTGCGGATGCGCATGGCGTTGACCAGATCGAACACGAAGATCTTGCCGTCGCCGATCTTGCCGGTGTGGGCCGAGGTCTGAATGGCTTCCACCACGCGGGCGGCCAGATCGTCGCTGACCGCCACCTCGATCTTTACCTTGGGCAGGAAGCTGACATTGTATTCGGCGCCGCGATAGATCTCGGTCTGACCTTTCTGGCGGCCATAGCCCTTGACCTCGCTGGCGGTCAGACCCTGGATGCCCAAAGGCGTCAGGGCCTGGCGGACGTCTTCCAGTTTGAAGGGCTTGATGATGGCCATGACGAGCTTCATGAGAAGACCTTCCGTGCGCTGGGGCCGCCTCGGAAAGGGCGGCCGTGGAGTTGAGCCTGAGGCGATTTTACAGATTTTTCATGATCCGCGCCCCAGGTAATTTCAAACCTCTGGTCACTGGACAGGGCCATCGGATTCGCCCGATTGCCCTGGGTCACTGGACAATTGGCCGGCCAGGGGGCATTTCTATGGCCATGATGGATACCGATCTTCAATGTGATGTGCTGATCGTGGGCGGCGGCCTGGTGGGCGGGCCCCTGGCCTGCGCCCTGGCCGCCCACGGTGTGTCCGTGGCGGTGGTGGACCGCGAGGCGCCGGAAACGGCGCTGGCCCCGGCTTTCGACGGCCGTGCCTCGGCGGTGGCCCTGGGGCCGCAGCGGGTGCTGGCGGGCTGCGGGTTGTGGCCGGCCATCGCGCCCCTGGCGGCGCCGATCCGGGAGATCCGCGTCAGCGACGGCGCTTCGCCGCTGTTTCTGCATTATGATCACCGGGTGCTGGGCAGCGATCCCTTCGGCTGGATTGTGGAAAACCGCGCCATCCGTCAGGCCCTGAGCCGGCGTCTGCCCGCCCTGCCCCTGGCCCGGGTGCTGGCGCCGGCCTCGATCCAGGCCCTGCGGCGCGAGGCGGGCGGCGTTGTCGCCACCTTGAACGACGGCCGCAGTATCGGCGCCGCCCTGGTGGTGGCCGCCGATGGCCGGGGCTCGCCGGTGCGGGCCGGAGCCGGTATCGGCCTGACCAAATGGGAGTACGGCCAGACCGCTATCGTCTGTACCGTGGCCCACGAAAAACCGCACGGCGACGTGGCGCAGGAGCATTTCCTGCCCTCGGGGCCCTTTGCCATTCTGCCCCTGCCGGGCAACCGCTCCTCGGTGGTGTGGACGGAAAAATCGGCGCTGGTGCCCGGCATCATGGCCCAGGACGATGCCGCCTTCCTGGCCGAGATGCACGAGCGCTTCGGCGATTTCCTCGGCGGCCTGACCTTGGAGGGGCCGCGTTTCGCCTATCCGCTGTCGCTGCAGTTCGCTAAAGCCTACACCGCGCCCCGGCTGGCGTTGGTGGGGGATGCCGCGCACGGCATGCATCCGGTGGCCGGCCAGGGCATGAATATGGGCCTGCGCGACGTGGCCGCCCTGGCCGAGGTGCTGGTGCAGGCCAAGCGCCTGGGCCTCGATCTCGGCAACGCCGCCGTGCTGGAGCGCTACGCCCGCTGGCGCCGCTTCGACAATCTGCTGATGCTGGGTTTGACCGACGCCATGGTGCGGTTGTTCTCCAACGATATCGCCCCGGTGCGGCTGGCCCGCGATCTGGGGCTGGCGGCGGTCAACCGCATGCCCGGACTGAAGAAAACCTTCATGCGCCACGCCATGGGCCTGGTGGGCGAACTGCCCCGGCTGATGCGCGGAGAGGCATTGTGAGCGCCGCCGAGGCCGAGGCCCGGCTGGCGGCGCAGCTGGCCTTTATCGCCGAGCTGGACCGCATGAAAAGCATCATCCGCCATACGCCGTTGGTGGACGGCAGCCGCCGCGAAACCGACGCCGAGCACAGCTGGCATGTGGCGGTGATGGCCCTGTTGCTGGCCGAACATGCCGACGCGCCGGTGGATGCCCTCAAGGTGGCCAGGATGCTGCTGATCCACGATGTTGTGGAAATCGACGCCGGCGACACCTTCATCTACGACGACAAGGGCAATGCCGACAAGGCCGAGCGCGAGGGCCGCGCCGCCGACCGACTGTTCGGTCTGCTGCCGCCCGACCAGGGCGCCGCTTTTCGCGCCCTATGGGACGAGTTCGAGGCCAGGGACAGCGCCGAGGCCCGGTTCGCCCAGGCCATCGACCGTTTCCAACCCATCATGAACAATCATCTGGCGGGCGGCGGCTCGTGGCAGGCCAACAAGGTGCGGCCGGAAACGGTGCTGCGCCACAGCGAAAGCCGGGTGGCGCCCATCTCGCGCCGCCTGTGGGGCCGCCTGCGCGCCATGATCGAAACCTCCATGGGCCGGGGCGATTTTCCCAAGCTGGATTAAGGATCGCGGCTCAAGCCCCGTTCGGCCAGGGCGTCGAGATAGTCCTGCCACAGGGCGTCGCGGTTTTGCCCCAGGGCGTAGAGGGTGTCCCAGGTGTAAAGGCCGCTGTCGTGCAGGTCGTCGAAGATCAGTTTGACGGCATAATGGCCCACGGGCTCGATGCCGATGAGGCCGACATGGCGTCGCCCGGAAACCAGGGTCTTCTGGCCGGGGCCATGGCCCTGCACTTCGGCGCTGGGGCTTTCCACCCGCAGAAGTTCGGCGGGCAGAGCGAAGCTCTGGCCGTCGGGAAAGCGCACATGCAGAATTTTGGCGGCGCGGTCGTAGCGCAGCTCGCTGGGGGCCTCCATGGCGGTCAGGCGGAGGTCTGATCGAGGGCGCGGGCTTCCGAGGGCAGCATGATGGGAATGCCGTCGCGGATGGGATAGGCCAGCCCAGCCTTGTCGCTGATCAGTTCCTGGGCATCGCGGTCGTAGCGCAACGGCCCCTTGGTCAGGGGGCAGACCAGAATTTCCAGCAGCTTGGCATCGACGCCGACGGCGCGCTCGGACATGACGGGTTCCTTTATTGTTTGGTGGTGGTGCGGTGGCCCGCCGCTTCGGCCAGGGCCATTTCCAGCAGGGCCAGCAGGGTTTGTCCGCGCTGATTGGCGTCGGCGGCCTCCAGCATGGCCTGTTTCTCGCGGACATCGAACGGCAGCACCATGGGCATGGACAGCGACAGGGCCAGATCGCTGGCCGCCTCGATGGCCTTCCAGTTGAGATCGATGCTTTTCAGTTTGAGATAGGCCCTCAAGAGCGACAGGAGATGGGCGCGGTCCCACTCCGGTTCGGCGGCGGGGGTCAGATCGTGATGAAAGGGGCTCCAGTCCACCGCCATGCGGCGGTAGCCGCGCTGGCTGTCCACCTCGCTGGTGATGGTGAAGCGGCAAACCCCGGTCAGGGTCAGCAGGATGCGGCCGTCCTCGGTTTCGGAAAAGGCGCTGATGCGCCCGGCGCAACCGGTTTCGAACAGGTCGGGCACGGCCTTGCCGATGCCGCCGCGCCGGCCGTCGCCCGGCTGCACCATGCCGATCAGGCGGCCCCAGCCCAGGGCGTCCTGCACCATGGCCAGATAGCGCGGCTCGAAAATATTGAGGGGCAAACGGCTTTCCGGCAGCAACAGCACGCCGCTCAAGGGAAATACCGGCAGCAGGGCCGGCAGATCGTCCAGGCGGGGATGAAAAGGCCGGTCCATGGCGCCGCGCCCCTCGATGGTTCAGGAAAACAGAAGCGAGGACAACCGTTTACGGGTGGCCACGCTCAAAGGATCGGAATAGCCGATGGCTTCCATCAGCCGCAGCAGCTGTTTACGGGCGCCGTCCTCGTTCCAGGCGCGGTCGCGGCGCACGATCTCCAGCAGATGATCGATGGCCTGTTCCCGCTGCCCGGCGGCGAACAGCGCCAGGGCCAGATCGTAGCGGGCCTGGTGATTGCCGGCATCGGCGGCGACGGCGGCGGCCAAATCCTCGGCCGGGCCCGACTGGCTGGCCTGGGCCGCCAGCTCCAGGCTGGTGCGCACCGCCGCCACATCGGCATGTTTGGCGATCTCGGCCGGCAGCCGTGCCAGCAGGGCCTGGGCCTGATCGGCCTGGCCCAGGGCCACCATGCAGCGCAACAGCCCGCCGAAGGCCGGGGCGTTGGCGTTATCCTCGCGCAGGATGTGCTGATAAAGCCCATGGGCGCTGGCCACGTCGCCCGCCGCCAGCAGCTGCGCCGCCTGGGCCAGGGCCTCGTCCAGGCCGCTATCGCCGCCGCCCTGGGCCAGGCGGGCGATGAAGGCCTTGATCTGGCTTTCCGGCTGGGCGCCGGTGAACCCGTCCACCGGGCGGCCCTGCGAGAAGGCGTAGACCGACGGCACCGACTGAACGCGCATCTGCGCCGCCAGATCCTGATTGCGGTCCACATCGATCTTGACCATGCGCACCGCGCCCTTGGCGGCCTTCACATGCTTTTCCAGCAGCGGACCCAGGGTTTTACAGGGGCCGCACCAAGTGGCCCAGAAATCCACGATGACCGGCACCGTCATCGACATTTCGATAACGTCCTGCATGAAGCTGGCGGTATCGCCGTCCTTGATCAGATCGCCGGCGGGGGCGGACTGGGCGGGACCGTCGTTCAACAGAAATTCCATGTCGTCTCCTGGTGGTCCGGGCGTTGCGCGGGGGGGCCCGGAGGGGGGTGTGAAATCTGCGTAATAGATGGACCCGCCCCGCGAGACTGGCAAGCCCAAAGCGGTGACGGCGCGCGGGAAAAAACCGTGGTTGCGGAAAAAAATGCTTGCAAGCCGGGTGGATTTGAATAATATCCGGCTCCCGACGCCGCCGACGGTTTACCGTTGCGGCCTTAAGGAGCGGGCGGGCGTAGCTCAGGGGTAGAGCACAACCTTGCCAAGGTTGGGGTCGAGGGTTCGAATCCCTTCGCCCGCTCCAAATTTCCTTTCCACGGAAAGGCGCGCAAAAAAACGGCCCATCAGGGCCGTTTTTGCGTATGGGGATCCCTTATACCGCGCCCTCATGCGCCGGGCGGGTTTCTCCGAAACCCTTGGCGTCGTGCCTGATGGCGCGCTTTGCCTCACCCCGCCATCAGGCGCGCGTCGCCTTGCTCCTAACCGGCCTTTGCCCGGAGGCGGAAACGGACGGCGCGTTGCCGCCGTGAAACCGCCCGAACAGGCGCGCCGCCAGCATGGCGCTCAGCAGCACGCCGCCCCCGATGGCCCCGGCCTGGTCGACGGCGTGAAGATCGATCCTGCCCACCTGAAAAATCAGACAATAGGCGGCAACGAGATTGGCGCCGCCCCAGAGCACATTGACGGTGGAGGAGGAAAGCCCCTGGCCCGGCGGTTTGGCGAAAGGGCTTTGAAAGGGCCGCCCCATCATGCCGCTGACCATATGTGGAACGGCATTGGCGAAAAAGGCGCCGCCGAACAGATAGCAGAGATCGTGCAGCCAGGTCATGACCGGGGGCTCCGGTCGAGACGGGTGAGAATGTCGTGCGTGCTGCCGGTTTCGCCCAGTCTGGGAAAAACCCGGCTCAGGCTCCAGGCGTGGGCGTCGTCGCGCGGATCGGCCATGGCGTCGGTGGCCAGGGTCACGTTGAAACCCAGCTCATAGGCCTGGCGGGCGGTCACTTCCACGCCGTTGCTGGTGGCGACGCCGGCGATCACCACCTGGGTGACCGCCCGGGCGCGCAGATAGTCCTCGAGGCCGGTTTTGGTGAAGGCGCCGGGTGTTGTCTTGGTCACCAGATGGTCTTGCGGCTGTGCGTCCAACTCGGGGCAAAGCTCGGTCCAATCGGCGGTGAGGGGCCGAAGGGGTCGCGGCTGTTCGGTGCGGCCGGGCGGGCCACCGGCGACATTGACCAGAACCACCGGCAAACCCTGCCGGCGAAAGGCCTCGGCCAGGGCGCGGGCCCGGTGGATCACCTCCGTCAGCCGCTCCGCCAGGCCGGGAAGCGCCATGATGCCCTTCTGCAGATCGATGACCAGAAGCGCGGTGTTGCTATCGAGAACGGTTACGGTCATGGCTTGCTTAAATCCTTGAGAATGGCCGCCGCCGCCAGCAGCGTGCGCTGCGCGTCGGGGTCAAGGGCGCCGATGGCCGCCAGCAGCCAATCCTGCTTGGCCATGTGTCTGCTCCGCCGTGCCTCGCGGCCCCGTTCCGACAAGGAGAACAGGATTTGCCGGCCATCCCTGGGATGGGGGGCGCGTCCCACCAGCCCCCAGCCCTCAAGACCGGTCAGAATGGCGCCCATGGACTGCGGCGTCATCGCCAGAGTCCGGGCCAGATCGGCGGAGGTCATGGGGCCGCTTTCGTCCAGTTGGCTCAACACCGCGATTTGCGAAATGTTGAATCCGCCCGGATTGGCCTCCTGGCGCAATCGGCGCAGGATCTGCCCGATGGCCTGCGTCAGCGCCGGAACGATGGTTTCAGGCAGGCTGGGGGTGTCTGGCGTCGTCGTCATCATCGCCTTGTAGCACTTTATCAGTTTAACTTACAAGCTAAACTGATTAAATTGGCGCTGCGTCCAGGACGGCTGGTTCTCCATGTCGCGCCGTAAAGGCGGCAGACCATGATTTTTGCGGCGAATTCCGCGATTAGCCGTTGCAACCGGCGGCGATTTGCATAATAACCACCACCCGACGGCGCCGTTGCTTCATGGTAGCGGCGCTTCTTAAGGAGCGGGCGGGCGTAGCTCAGGGGTAGAGCACAACCTTGCCAAGGTTGGGGTCGAGGGTTCGAATCCCTTCGCCCGCTCCAAATTTTCTAAGAAAACCAGTATGTTACGAGACGGGCCGCGCAAGCGGCCCTCGTCGTTTTCGGGGTTTGGTCAACACCGATTGCGACCGTGGTGACCAGGAAAAAATCTACGCATTTTCCTCGCCCGGCCCACGAATTCGCTACCGGCTGTCCCGTCTCATTGATCTGGGTGGCGCGATCCCAAGCATCTGATCCCGGTCCTGCCGGGAGCGAACGGATCGGCCGGCACCTCGGGCACCTGGAAAATTTGTAAGCTTCGTGCGACATAATACCAAATTGCAGTGATCGGAACCGATCACTGCCCCCTCATGCGCCGGGCGGGTTTCTCCGAAACCCTTGGCTTCGCGCCATCAGGCGCGCGTCGCCTTGCTCCTAACCGGCGTCGCGATGAGTCAAACTCACCGCGACTTGGTATAACTGGCCGATCTGTCGCACGAAGGTGACAAGCACCGACCCCTCCCCCTCCAACATGCCGCTCAATGAGCCCACAACGTCGGGCGAGCCTCCCTATCCGTGTGAGGCGCAGGTGGGGCCGCAGCATCCACCCGGCTGCAAAATCGTTTGCCGGCGTCCTATATAAGGCCCAGCGGCCGGTTCGCCCGCCCGCATGCCCGATCCTCCTCCTCCTCAAGGACGCCCCCCATGACGGATAGCCCCGACTATACCCCCCCGCCGGTCTGGACCTGGAACAAGCCCAGCGGTGGCGCCTTCGCCAGCATCAACCGGCCCATCGCCGGGCCGACGCACGAAAAAGAGCTGCCGGTGGGCCGCCATCCCTTGCAGCTTTATTCCCTGGCCACGCCCAACGGCCAGAAGGTGACCATTCTGCTGGAGGAACTGCTGGCCCTGGGCCATGCCGGGGCCGAGTACGACGCCTGGCCGATCCGCATCGGCGATGGCGAGCAGTTCGGCAGCGGTTTCGTCGCCATCAATCCCAACTCCAAGATCCCCGCCCTGCTCGACCGCTCCGGCCCCGCCCCGGTGCGGGTGTTCGAATCCGGCTCCATCCTGCTCTATCTGGCGGAAAAATTCGGCGCCTTCCTGCCCCAGGATCATGCCGGCCACACCGAAACCCTGAACTGGCTGTTCTGGCAGATGGGCAGCGCTCCCTATCTCGGCGGCGGTTTCGGGCATTTCTACGCCTACGCGCCGGCCAAGTTCGAATATGCCATCGACCGCTTCGCCATGGAGACGAAGCGCCAGCTCGACGTTTTGGACCGCCGCCTGGCCGAAACCGCCTATCTGGCCGGGCCGGACTACACCATCGCCGATATGGCGGTGTTTCCCTGGTATGGCGGGCTGGTTCTGGGCTGGCTCTACGGCGCCGCCACCTTCCTGTCGGTGCAGGACTACAAGAACGTGCGGCGCTGGGCCGAGGCCCTTCAGGCGCGTCCGGCGGTGCGGCGCGGGCGCATGGTCAACCGCCTGACCGGCGATCCGGCCGAACAGCTGCACGAACGCCACGACGCCGCCGATTTCGAAACCCGCACCGCAGACAAGCTCAGCCGAACGTAAAGGCATAGGCCTCGGCGCCGGGATCGAGGAACTCGATGCCGAAGACATGGTCGGTGATGGGGCCGGGCTGGCGGATCAGCTGGTAGAGCCGCTGGGCGCGGATGACGCCGCTGCCGTCGGCCGCCGTGTCCACCCCGTGGGCGGCGCCGGGGGCGTGGCCGTCGAGGCTGACCCGGAAGCGCACCGGCGCGCCGCCGGGGCCCGGCCCCAGCACCAGATGCAGGTCGCGGGCGTGGAAGCGGTAGAAAATATGCCCGCCCGCCGCGCTCAGCCGCACCTGTTCGGCGCCGACGATCCAGCGCCCCGTCAGCCCCCAGCCATCGGGCGGCAGGGTGGCGGGGCTCTGGTAGAGGGCGTCGCGATCGGGCTGCACCGGAGCCGAGGCGCAGCGTTCGGCGCGGCTGTAACCCAGATAGGTTTCGGGCGAGCGCTCGTCGGCATCCTCGGCGGCCCGTTGCACCCCCTGCCCCCGCACATCGACGAGGCTGGTGGAGACATGCGCCGCTCCGGCCTCGCGCAGCAGGCTCTGGATCACCCGTTCCGACTCGGCGTAACCGCCCTCGCCGAAATGGTGGTGGCGGATCCGGCCCCGGGCGTCGATGAAATAATGCGCCGGCCAGTACTGGTTGGCGAAGGCGTTCCAGACGGCGTAGCGGTTGTCGAGGGCCACGGGATAGGAAATGCCCAGGCGGGCCACGGCGGCGGCCACATTGGCCGGATCGCGCTCGAAGGCGAATTCGGGCGTATGCACGCCGATCACCACCAGGCCCTGATCGCGGTATTTGGCGGCCCAGGCTTTCACGTAAGGCAGGGTGCGCAGGCAGTTGATGCAGGAATAGGTCCAGAAATCCACCAGCACCACCTTGCCTTTCAGGGCGGCCGGGGTCAGCGGCGGCGAATTCAGCCATTGCACGGCGCCGTCCAGCGGCGGGGCCCGGCCCTCCACCGGCAGGGCGTCGGCGGCGGCGGGCGGCACGGCAGCCGAGGTGGCCGAGGCGGCGGGGGCCGGCGGGGTCAGGCGGTCCAGCAGATCCTGTTCCCATCCCGCCGTCGAGGCGGTGGACAGGGCGGCCAGGGCCCCGGTATCCAACCCCAGGGCGATGGCGATCACCCCGGCCAGCATGGCGGCGCCCAGACCGCGGCGGATCCATTCCCCGGCATGCAGCGACCGTTTCAGCAGGGCGAAGACCTTTCCTCCCGCCAGCAGCGCCAGGGCCAGCGAGGTGGCGGCCCCGGCGCCGTAGGCCAGCAGCAGCAGCAGCGTGGCCGCCGAGGCGCCGTTGAGGGCGGCGCCGGCCAGCACCAGGCCCAGGATCGGCCCGGCGCAGGGGGCCCACAGCAGGCCGGTGGCGATGCCCAGCAGGAAGGCGGTGGCGGGCCGGCCCTCGCCGCCTTCGGCCACCCGCGCCAGCCGGGCGCCCGCCGCCACCAGCGGCCGGGTCAGCCGTTCGGCCCAGCCGGGCAGCAGCAGGGTCAGGGCGAACAGGGCCATCAGGGCCAGGGCGGCCCAGCGCCCGGCCTGATTGGCGGTGACCACCCAGCCGCCGCCCAGGGCCGCCGCCGAGGCCACCAGGGCGAAGGTGGCGGCCATGCCGGCCAGCAGCGGCAGGCCGGAGCGGAGGAAGGGCTGGTCGGCGCGGGCGAAGACGAAAGGCAGCACCGGCAGGATGCAGGGGCTGAGAATGGTCAGGGCGCCGCCCAGATAGGAAAGCACGAACAGCAGCATGGCGGGGGTTCCTTATACCAAATCCCGCTGATCGGAACCGATCAACGGAGTCCCTCAGGCGGCGGGCGGGTTCTTCCAGAACCCTTGCCTAACGCGCCATCAGGCGTGCGTCGCCTTGCTCCTAACCGGCGTCGCGATGAGTCAAACTCATCGCGACTTGGTATTAGAGGCGGGCGGGGCCGGGCGTGAAGGCCAGGGCCAGGCCGTTGATGCAGTAGCGCAGGCCGGTGGGCGGCGGGCCGTCGGGGAAAACATGGCCGAGATGGCCGCCGCAGCGGGCGCAATGCACCTCGGTACGCTGCAGGCCGAAGGAGGAATCGGCGCGTTCCTTCACGGCGCCGGGCAGCGGCGTCCAGAAACTGGGCCAGCCGGTATGGCTGTCGAACTTGGCGGCCGAGGAGAACAGCGGCAGGGCGCAGCCGGCGCAGGCGAACAGGCCGGAACGGTGTTCGCCGGTCAGGTGGCTGGAATAAGGCGGCTCGGTGCCTTCGGCGCGCAGGATGTCGTATTGCGCCGGGGTCAGCCGGGCCCGCCATTGGGCCTCGCTCATGGAAACGGCGAAGCGCTCCTGCGCCCGGACGGGGCGGACGGCCAGAAGCGATCCCAGGGCGGCGGCGGACAGCAGGAAGGAACGTCGGGTTGTCATCGCATCCTCGCGGCGTTTAAAGGGCGTGATGACATAAAGATGGGGTGGCGCCGGTGGCGGAGTCCTCACGGAAAGTTCAAAATTCCGTGAGACTTATCCCAAAGTGCGGTGATCGGACCCGATCCCCGCCTCCTCATCCCGACTTGGTCTTATTCCGGCAGGCGGAAGCGGATCACCGCGCCCCGGTCCGGCAGGTCGGCCAGCCGCGCCGCGCTGCCCTGCAGGGCCAGCAGGCGCTGCACCACCACCAGCCCCAGACCGCCGCCGCCCGCGTGGCTGAAGGCCGAGGCCCGGGTGAAAAGGCCGTCTCGCCGCGCCGCCGCGATGCCGGGGCCGCTATCGGCCACCTCCACCTCCACGCCCGGTTGCCCCCCCTCCTCCGCCCGGCGCAACGAGACGGTGATGGCGCTGCCCGCCGGAGTGTGGCGGATGGCGTTGTCGATCAGGTTGGTCAGCACCCGTTCGACCATGGCCAGATCGGCGCGCACCGGCGGCAGCGGCGGTGTCGCCGCCACCGTCAGGGGGTGCGGGTTGGCGGCCAGGGCCAGCTCGAATTTCTGCGCCACGTCCTGCACCAGATCCGCCAGGGAAAAGACCTCGATCTCGGGCTGGATCAGCCCGGATTCCAGGCGGGCCAGATCGAACAGCTCCCGGGCCAGGCGGTTGACCTTGCCGCTCTGGTCGAGGGCGAGGTCGAGATAGCGCCGCCGTTCCCCGCAATCGAGGCCGTCCTCCTTCAGGCGCAGGGTTTCCAGCGATCCGTGCAGCACGGTCAGCGGCGTGCGCAGATCGTGCGACAGATTGGCGATCAGCTCGCGGCGGTCCTGATCCTGGCGGGTCAGGGCCCGCCATTGTTCGCCCAGGCGCCGCCCCATTTGGGCGAAGGCGGCGCGCAGCACGGCGATCTCGTCGCCGTCGGCGGCGTCTTCATCGGCCAGGGCCGCCGCGCTTTCGCCGTTGGCGTCGAAGCCGCGCACCGCCTCGGTCAGGGCGCGCAAGGGGCGGGTGATCAGACGGAAGGCGGCCAGGCCCACCCCCAGCCCCAGCAGGGCCACCAGGGCGGTGGTCCACAGCGTGGTGCGCAGCACGGCGTCGTCGGCCAGGCGGGCGGCCAGGGCGTCGCGGGTTTCACCCTGAAGGATGACATAAACATAACCGGCGGGCCGTCCCGCCACCCGCACCGGGGCGGCGCTGAACACCTTGCGGCCGGTGGGGCTGCGGGGATCGTCGCCCAGCACCGGCTGCGCCGCCCCGGCCAGCAGGCGGCGCAGCGGGGCCAGATCCACCCGCGTTCGTTTCAGATGGCCGGGCGGGGCGGCGTTGCCGACGATGCGGCCGTCATTGTCCAGGAGATAGACCTCGACGGCGGGATTGACCGCCATCAGTTTGTCGAACAGGGCGCGCACCGCCCCGGGCCGCCAGCCGCCGGCATCCATCAGTTGCGCCGTTCCGGCGATATGCCCGGCCAGTCCCGCCGATAATTGCTGGGCCAGGGCCTGCTCGTGGCGGGCGCTGGACTGGATCTGCAAGGCCACGGAAACGGCGCTGCAGGCCAGCAGCAGCAGGGCGAAGGCCAGCGACAGGCGGGTGGCCAGAGACAGCCGCATCATGGCGCCTCCCCGCCGCCTTCGGGCGGATCGGCGAATTTGTAGCCGCGCCCCCAGACGGTGAGCAGGCGGGTGGGCGCCGCCGGATCGGCCTCGATCTTGGCGCGCAGACGGTTGATGTGGGTGTTGACGGTATGTTCGTAGCCGTCGTGGCTGTAGCCCCAGACCTCGTTGAGCAAGTGCAGGCGCGAGAACACCCGTTCGGGATGGCGGGCGAAGAAGGCCAGCAGATCGAACTCGCGCGGGGTAAGGTCGAGGGATCGGCCGTTCAGCCGGGCGGTGCGGGCCAGCGGGTCCAGGATCAGGCCGTGGCGGTCCAGCAGTCCGGCGTCGAGGCGGGCATTATGGGCCAGGGCGTCGGCGCGGCGCAGCAGGGCCTTGGCGCGGGCCACCAGTTCCAGCATGGAAAAGGGCTTGGCCAGATAATCGTCGGCGCCCAGTTCCAGGCCGAGGATGCGCTGCACCTCGCTGGAGCGGGCGCTGATGATGATGATGGGCACATAGCGCGGCAGGGCGCGCGCCCGCTTGCACAGCTCCAACCCGTCCAGGCCGGGCAGCATCAGATCCAGCACCAGCAGATCCCAGGCCCCGCTTTCCAACAGGCGCAGCCCGGCCGGGCCGTCGGCGGCATGTTCCACCGCGTAGGATTCGTCGGTCAGATGCAGCCGCAGCAGCGCGGCGATCTGGGCATCATCCTCGACGATCAGGACACGTCTGCTGCGTTCCATCGGCGGTCCTTCCGGGACAGGGGCGATCATTGTCCCTCATTTTCCGCTGCGCCAGAAATCACGAATTGTTTAAGCCCCGGTGAGGACTCCGCGACGCCGCCGCGCCGACGCTGGCCAATGGGACGAACAGGCGCCGCCTGTCCCTGTCCTCAGGTCATCAGAAGGAGGCTTTCCATGAAGATCATCACCGTTTCCGCCCTGTCCCTCGGCCTGGCCCTGGCCGCTAGCGCCGCCCTGGCCGCCGATGCCGGGCCGGGAACCGCCATGACCCAGGGCAGCATGACCCAGGGCGCCATGAGCAAGACGCCCATGACCCACAAGACCATGCCCCACAAGACCATGGCCAGGAAGGGCATGATGAAGAAGGATATGACCGGCGGGACCATGCCCCACAAGACCATGGCGCCATAAACAGGGGGCGCGGCTCATCCCTCCGCCAGGGCCCGGGCGATCCTGTCGGCGTCGTCCGGGGTGGCGGGGTTGTAGACCACCATGGTGAGATCGGTGCGGCCGTCGACGGCGAAGGCCGAATATTCGAAGGCCAGAGGGCCGAGGCGCGGATGGCGCAGCTGTTTGACCCCCTCATGGCGCCAGGGGCTGACCTCGTGGTCCTCCCACAGCGCCTTGAAGGCGGGGCTCTGGCCGCAGAGCTCGGCCACCAGCGCCGCGGCCTCGGCGGTGGCGCCGGCCCGGGCCGCGTCGACGCGGAAGGCCCCCAGGATCACCCGGGCCACGCCGTCCCAGTCGTGCTGGCTGGCGCGGGCGCGCGGATCGAGAAAGAAAAAGCGGAGAATGTTGCGCTGTTGCGGCGGCAGGGCGCCGTAATCCATCAGCATCACCGTGGCGGCGCGGTTCCAGGCCACCACGTCCCAGGTGGCGGTGCGGATCAGGGCGGGGCTGGGGTCCAGCGCCGTCAGCACCCGTTGCAGGCGGGGACTGACGCCGTCGCCGCCCCGGTAGCGGGCCTCGGGCGGGTGGCCCAGCCCCAGCAGAAACAGATGTTCGCGTTCGAGATCGGTCAGCAGCAGGGCCTTGGCGATGCGGTCCAGCACCTCGGCCGATGGCGCTCCGCCCCGGCCCTGTTCCAGCCAGGTGTACCAGGTGGGGCTGATATGGGCGCGGGCGGCCACCTCCTCGCGGCGCAGGCCGGGGGTGCGGCGGCGCCCTGGCGGAAAGCCCAGGGCAAGGGGGTCCAGCTTTTGGCGCCGGTCGCGTAAATAGGCGCCAAGCGAGGGAGCGCTTCCGGAAGAGGCCGGCATCCTGGTAGCTCTTTTACTATGATAAAGTCACGTATTTACCAGGATAAAATACCCGTCCAGGCTTGTCTTCCGCTTCCTTTCCGGAGACAAGGATCATGCGATATTTTGTAACGGGCGCCACCGGCCATATCGGATCGGCCGTGGTGGCGGAATTGATCGCCGCCGGGCATCAGGTGATCGGCCTGTGCCGCAACGACGCCAAGGCGGCGGCTCTGGCCGCCAGCGGCGCCGAGGTGCATCGCGGCAGGCTCGAGGATGCCGACAGCCTGCGCAGCGCCGCCGCCCGCGCCGATGGCGTGCTGCATCTGGCCTTCAACCATGATTTTTCCCGCTTCGTGGCCAATTGCGAGGATGACCGCCGCGTCGTGCACATCCTCGGCGAGGCGCTGGCCGGCAGCGACCGCCCGCTGATCGTGACCTCGGGCACCGCCATCGCCAACAGCGTTCCCGGCGAGGCGGCGTTGGAGGAGAATGCCGTGGTCGGCGCCGCCGTCCATCCCCGCGCCGCCTCCGAGGAAGCCGCCGCCGCCCTGGCCGGGCGGGGCGTCAATGTCTCGGTGGTGCGCCTGCCCCAGGTGCACGATCCCGTGCGCCAGGGACTGATCACCCCCCTGATCGAACAGTACCGCGCCTTTGGCGCCTGTGTTTATGTGGGCGACGGCGGCAACCGCTGGCCGGCGGCGCATCGCCTCGACGTGGCCCGGCTTTACCGGCTGGCGGTCGAGGCGGCGCGGCCGGGCGCCAGATATCATGCGGTGGCCGAGGAAGGAGTGCCGTTGCGGGCCATCGCCGAAACCCTCGGGCGTCGCCTGGGGTTGCCGGCGCGGTCCCTCTCCGCCGAGGCCGCTCAAACGGCGTTCGGCTGGCTGGCCCTGTTCGCCGGGCTGGATATGCCGGCCTCCAGCGCCCGGACGCGGGCGCGCCTGGGCTGGTCGCCGTCGGGGCCGGGGTTGCTGGCCGATCTGGCGGCGCTGCGGTCCCCGGCCTGAAGCGGTTCAGGCCAGGGCGAAGGCCACGGCGGCCTCGGCATGCAGGGCGGTGGAATCGAACAGCGGGCAATCCAGCAGTCCCGCGTCGATCAGCAGGCAGATCTCCGTGCAGCCGAGGATCACCGAATCGGCGCCGCCGGCGCGGTGGCGGGCGATGATGTCGAGCACCGCCCGCCGCGACTCTTCGCGCACCACGCCGTGGCACAGTTCCTGGAAGATGATGTCGTGCATGCGCTGGCGGTCGGCGGCGGCGGGAATGCGGGGCTCCAGGCCCTGGCGGGCCATGCGCTCGCCGTAGAAACCCTGTTCCATGGTGTAGCGGGTGGCCAGCAGCAGCGGCTGGGCGCAGCCGGACCGGCGCACGGCGGCGGCGGTTTCATCGATGATGTTGAGCAGCGGCACCGACAGCGCCGCCGCCACGGTGTCGGCCACCAGATGCATGGTGTTGGTGCAGATCAGCACCATGTCGGCCCCGGCCTGTTCCAGGCGGCGGGCGCTGGCCGCCAGCAGATCGGCGGCCCGATCCCAGCGCCCCGCCGTCTGGCAGGCGACGATTTCGGCGAAATTCACCGAATGCAGCAGCAGATCCGCCGATTCCAGGCCGCCCCGCCGCTGCCGTACCGCCTGATTGATCAGGCGGTAGTAAACGGCCGTGCTTTCCCAGCTCATGCCGCCGATCAGGCCGATACGCTTCATGACGCGATGCTCCGCAAATATCTGAAAACCGGGATGATGATGGCCGGAGATTTGCGCAAAAGGCAGCGGTTATCAGGCGGCCTCTTGCGAAACTTTGCAAAAATTTCGCATGATATGCGGATTATGCGCAAAGGAACCGGCAATGCTTCTGGATGATCGCGACCGCAGGCTGCTGGCGCTGCTGCAGGCGGACTGCGCCCGCCCCCTCGCCGATCTGGCGGGCGAGGTGCATCTTTCGGTGTCGGCCTGCGCCCGCCGCATTCAGCGCCTGAAGGAGGGCGGGCTCATCGCCCGCGAGGTGGCGGTGCTCGACCGTGACAAGGCCGGTCTGCCCACCACGGTGTTCGCCCTGATCCGCAGCGGCCGCCACAGCATGGACTGGCTGGAAAAATTCCGCCGGGCGGTGGGCGATATCCCCGAAATCGTCGAGGTGCACCGCCTGACCGGCAACGCCGACTATATCGCCAAGATCGTGCTGCCCACGGTGGAGCATTACGACGTGATCTATAAGCAGCTGGTGTCGCGCATCGAGCTGTTCGACGTTTCGGCCTACATTTCCATGGAACGGGTGAAGGACAGCCCGCTCCTGCCCACCGGCCATGCCGGACGGACGGGGCCGCGCTCTTAAGCGAGTCCGGTTTGCCGGACTCGCTTGAAGCCTGGGCGCCAAAGGCGGAAAGGGCTTTAAACCGCGGTGCCGCCCACGGTCAGACCGTCGAGGCGCAGGGTGGGCTGGCCCACGCCCACCGCCACGCCCTGCCCGTCCTTGCCGCAGGTGCCCACTCCGGCATCCAGTTCCAGATCGTTGCCGATCATGGAAACGCGGGTCAGGGCGTCGGGGCCGTTGCCGATCAGGGTGGCGCCCTTCACCGCCGGGCCCACCTTGCCGTTTTCGATCAGATAGGCCTCGGTGGCCGAGAACACGAACTTGCCGTTGGTGATATCCACCTGGCCGCCGCCGAAATTGACGGCGTAAAGGCCGTTCTTCACCGAGGCCAGGATCTCCGCCGGATCCTTGTCGCCGGCCAGCATGAAGGTGTTGGTCATGCGCGGCAGCGGCTGGTGGGCGTAGCTCTGGCGCCGGCCGTTGCCGGTGGGGCGGGCCTTCATCAGGCGGGCGTTCAGGCGGTCGAACAGATAGCCTTTGAGGATACCGTCCTCGATCAGCACGGTGCGGCCCGACTGGGTGCCCTCGTCGTCGATGGAGATGGAGCCGCGCCGGTCGGGCAGGGTGCCGTCGTCCACCACGGTCACGCCGGGAGCGGCCACCCGCTGGCCGATGCGGCCGGAAAAGGCCGAGGTGCCCTTGCGGTTGAAGTCGCCTTCCAGGCCGTGGCCGATGGCCTCGTGCAGCAGCACGCCGGGCCAGCCCGGCCCCAGCACCACGGTCATGTCGCCGGCCGGGGCGGGCACCGAGTCGAGATTGACCAGGGCCTGGCGCACCGCCTCGTCCACGGCGCCGCGCCAGGTGGCGGGATCGAGCAGGCCGTCGTAGGGCACGCGGCCGCCGGTGCCGTAGCTGCCGCTTTCCATGCGGCCCTTGTCGGCCATCATCACCGCCACGTTGAGGCGCACCATGGGGCGGATGTCGGAGGCGTGGCCGCCGTCGGCCCGCACGATGCGCACCGCCTGCCACGATCCCACCAGCGAGGCCATGACCTGCTGCACGCGGGGATCCTTGGCGCGGGCATAGGCGTTGATCTCTTCCAGAAGCGCCACCTTGGCCTCGAACGGCACCAGCGGCAGCGGATTGAGATCGGTGTAAAGCGACTGGTTGGTGCCGGAGGGGCCTGTGGCCATGCTTCCGGCATGGCCGCTCTGCACCGCCCGCACCGCCTCGCCGGCCCGGATCAGCGCCGCCTCGTTCAGGTCGCTGGCATGGGCGTAGCCGGTGGCCTCATCCAGCACGGCGCGCAGGCCGAAGCCTTGCGCGGTGTCGAAGCTGGCGCTCTTGATGCGGCCATCGTCCAGCGACAGGCTTTCCGACTGGCGGTATTCCAGAAACAGCTCGCCGTCGTCGCAGCCGTCCAGGGCCTTGGCCACGATCTTGCCCACCCGTTCGCCATCCAGGCCGGTGCGATGGAAAAACAGCTCTTCGGTGGTGGCGCTGTGGGGCATGAATAAACTCCCTGTGGTCGACGGCGCGGCGCTTCGGACTGTCCGCTCGCCGTATCTTCCCCTTCGCCGAAACCGTTGGCAAGGGCGCGGGCTCGGTGAATAGTAGGGCCGAGGCCTAATTTATATGGGAAGGGGCGGTGCCGATGTCAGCCGAGGTGAATGCGGGTTTCCGCCTGAACGAGCATCCTCTGCGCCGGACCCTGGCCGACGAGGTGCACGCCCGGCCCTTCGCCATCCTGCCGCCGCCGGTGCGGGCCAGCCATCTGGCCCTGGCGCACGGCGAAACGGGGGCGCGGGCCGATCTGGCGGCTCTGGCCGATCTCTGCGCCCGCTACGGCATGGCCCCACCCGAGGCCGGCGCCACCCATTTCGCCGCCGATTTCGGCGCTTTCAGCCTGCGCTGGGAGGGGCATACCGAATTTTCCACCTATACCTTCTACCGCTTCGAGGCCTTCGACGATCCCTTCGCCGCCCCCGCGCTGGATTTGTGCCCCGCCGATTGGCTGGCGGCCCTGCCGGGGATGGCTCTGGCGGCGGTGCATCTGGCCCTGGACGGCGTGCGCCGCGACGCCGATTGCCTGAACAGCCTGTTCGCCGGTCATTCCATCATCGGCAGCACCATGGTGGGCGGCCGGGCCGAGGCCTTCACCGATTTCAGGCTTCATCCCGACGGCTTCGGCCGTATCCTGGTCTACGACCTGGGGCTGACCCACGGTCAGGCCGGCCGGGTGACGCAGCGGCTGCTGGAGATCGAAACCTACCGTATTCTGGCGTTGCTGGCCTTTCCGGTGGCGCGGCGGCTGGGGCCGGAACTGGCCGAGATGACCACGGTGCTGTCGGACATCACCGCCGCCCTGGCCCAGCCGGGGGGCGATGCCGACGACCGCGCCCTGCTGGAACGCCTGAGCGCCCTGGCGGCGCGGGCCGAACAGCAGGAATCGGCGCATGGCTACCGCTTCTCGGCGGCCGAGGCCTATGCCGCCCTGGTGCGCAAGCGCATCGAGGATCTGCGAGAAACCCGCATCGCCGGCATGCAGACCTTCGGCGAATTCATGGACCGCCGCCTGGAGCCGGCCATGAAAACCTGCCAGTCCACGGCGCGGCGCCATACCGCCCTGGTGCGCCATATCGCCCGCACCGGCGCCCTCTTGCGCACCCGGGTGGATATCGCCCTGGAAGAGAAGAACCGCGATCTGCTGAAATCCATGAACCGGCGGGCCGAACTGCAATTGCGCCTGCAGGAAACCGTGGAAGGCCTGTCGGTGGTGGCCATCAGCTATTACTGCCTGGCCCTGCTGGGCGATGCCGCCCGCGGCCTGCACGCGGTGGGCCTGCCCGTCGACAGCGAGGTGGCGATGCTGGCCGGGCTGCCGGTGGTGGTGATCATGGTGGCCCTGGGGGTGCGCCGCCTGCGCAAGGCGGTTTCGGGCCATACCGAACCATAACGTCCCGAACGCCAGCGGCGTATCCCGGAAGCCGCTTTATGCGGCTGACCGGCCCGAATTTCGCCATAATTTCCATCAAAATTATTGATGTTGTGATGTGATCGGTTTATTCAGCGGGGCGCTGAATAAACCTTTTGCGCCGCAACAGTCGCGCGGCAACGAAACGTGCCCCTAAAATGAATATCGATCTGGCCAAAACCTTCCTGGAAATCGCCGAAACCGGGAATTTCAACAAGGCGGCGGAACGCCTGAGCGTTACCCAGTCCACGGTGTCCATGCGCATCAAGGCGCTGGAGGATGAGCTGGGGCGGCCGTTGTTCGCCCGCAGCAAGGCCGGCACCGAGCTGACCGCCGCCGGCACCCAGTTCCGCCGTTACGCCACCACCATGGTGCGGGTGTGGGAGCAGGCCCGCCAGGAGCTGGCGCTGCCGCCGGGCTTCCGCTCGGTGCTGACGGTGGGCGGCCAGTTCTCGCTGTGGGACCGCATGCTGCTGCGCTGGGTGCCGTGGATGCGGGAGGCCAAGCCGGATGTGGCCTTGCGGGTCGAGGTGGGGCTGTCGGACGGGTTGATGCGCCAGCTGTCGGAGGGGCTGCTGGATATCGGCGTGATGTATTCGCCGCAAAGCCGCCCCGGTCTGGTGATGGAAAAGCTGCTGGAGGAACGGCTGGTGCTGGTCTCCACCACGCCGCGCGCCATGGGGCAGTGGGACGGCGGCTATGTTTTCGTCGATTGGGGCCCGGAATTCCGCGCCGCCCACAGCCAGAATTTCCCCGATCTGTCCACGCCGGCGGTATCGGTGGGGCTGGGGGCGCTGGGGCTGCAGCATATTCTGGCCAATGGCGGCTTCGGCTATTATCCCATGCGGGTGGCCCGGCCCTATCTGGCCGAGGGCCGCCTGCATCTGGTGGAGGACGCGCCGGATTTCCGCCGTCCGGCCTATATGGTCTATCCGGCGGCCGACGATCAGAGCGAGGATCTGCGCATCGCCGTGCGCGGCCTGCGCCACGTGGCGGCCCTGGAAAACGAGGATTAAATCTTATAGGTGTGGCGGATGTGGCCGATAAGACCGGCCACCCCGGCCTCGATCATGGCGAACACCTCTTCGAAGCCGTGCTCGCCGTAATAAGGATCCGGCACCTCGTCCTCGCCGACATAGGCGGGGGCGAACGACATGAACAGATGCAGCCGGTCGGCCCGCTCGGGCGGGCAATGGCGGGTGAGCGCGTCGAGATGGCCGCGATCCATGGCGGCGATGATGTCGAAGCGGTGAAAATCCTCGGGCACCACCTTGCGCGCCGTCAGCATGGAGAGATCGACGCCGTGTTTCAGGGCGGTTTTCTGGCTGCGGGCGTCGGGCGCCTCGCCCTGGTGATAGCCGTGGGTGCCGGCGGAATCGACGGCGATGGCCGCCTCCAGCCCCAGGGCGGCCACCCGCGCGCGCATCACCCCGTCCGCCGTGGGCGAACGGCAGATGTTGCCGGTACAAACGAACAAAACACTGACCAACGGATTCTCCTGCCCCGCGCTCCAAGGCGGCTCTTTCTAGTGCATGTTTCCCCGGAAAGAAACAGGCACCATTCTGATGGGCACAGATAATTATCATTCCGGGATCGCATGCCTACGATCAAGTCATTTCATTCCCCCTTTGACGAAAGATAAATACCATGCTCCAGGGACCCATCGTGATTTTGACCGGTGCCGGTGTTTCCCAGGAATCCGGTCTCGACACCTTCCGCTGCGAAGGCGGGGTGTGGTCGCGCTACGACCTTGAGGATGTGGCGACGCCGCAGGGCTATCAGCGCAATCCGGTGCTGGTGCAGGATTTCTACAATGCCCGCCGCCGTCAGTTGGAGGATGAGGCGGTGCGGCCCAATCCCGCCCATCTGGCCCTGGCCCGCTTGGAACGGGACTGGCCGGCGCCGGTGCTGGTGGTGACGCAGAATATCGACGATCTGCACGAGCGCGCCGGCAGCCGCGCCGTGCTGCATATGCATGGCGAACTGCGCAAGGGCCGCTGCGAGGCCTGCGGCCGGGTGCTGAACTGGCCGGGCGACATGACGGTGGACAGCCGCTGCCCGGCCTGCGGGCGGAACGGCCTGGTGCGGCCGCATGTGGTGTGGTTCGGCGAGGTGCCGCTGGAGATGGAGCGGATTTTCCAGGCGCTGGATACCTGCGCCCTGTTCCTGTCCATCGGCACCTCGGGCAACGTCTATCCGGCGGCGGGCTTCGTCGCCCATGTGCGCGAGCGGGGCGTGGCGCCCACGGTGGAGCTCAATCTGGAGCCGTCCAACGGGGCCAGCCTGTTTCATCAAACTCTCTATGGACCGGCCGGCACCCTGGTGCCGCGCTTCGTCGAGGCGCTGCTGAGGGGCGATGACCTGGGATCTGTTTGACAGCGACGCGCCGCTGCCGCTGGCGCCCGGCGCCTGGCTGCGGCGCGGCCGGGTGCTGGCCGAGGCCGCGGACATCCTGGCCGTGGTGGCGTCGGTCACCGCCCAGGCGCCGTTCCGCCGTATGGAGACGCCGGGCGGCTTCACCATGAGCGCCGCCATGACCAGCTGCGGTCGCGTCGGCTGGCTGACCGATCGGTCGGGATACCGCTATGGCCCGCGGGATCCCTTGAGCGACCGCCCCTGGCCGCCCCTGCCGCCGTTTTTGAGCACGCTGGCCGGCACCCTGGCGGCGGAAAGCGGCTATCCCGGTTTCCAGCCCGATTCCTGCCTGATCAACCGCTACGAGCCCGGCGCCCGCATGGCCCTGCATCAGGACAAGGATGAACGGGATCTGTCGGCGCCGATCGTTTCGTTATCGTTCGGACTATCGGCACGCTTCCTGTTCGGCGGGGCGCGCCGGGGCGATCCGACGCAAAAAATCCCGCTGCATCATGGTGATGTGGTGGTGTGGGGCGGGCCGTCGCGGCTGTTTTTCCATGGGATCGGCACCGTGCCCAAGGGCCATCACCCCGCCTTGGGGGCCGCGCGCCTCAACCTGACCTTCCGTAAGGCGCTTTAGGCTCCTAGATCATGTCGTCGCGGCCGCCGGGCAGATGGATGATGAAGGTGGTGCCTTCGCCCGGCACCGAGGCGATCTCGATACGGCCGCCATGCAGCTCAACGAAGCTTTTCACCAGCGACAGGCCGAGACCGGCGCCGCTGTTGCGCGATTCGGTGGCGATACCGCGCACGAAGCTGCCGAACACCCGGTCCTGTTCCTCGGGCTGGATGCCCTGGCCGGTATCGGCGATGGTGAACAGCAGTTCGGTGTCGCCGGTCTGCTCGTTCTGGGCGCGCATGGCCGCCAGGGTGATCTGGCCGTGCTCGGGGGTGAACTTGACGGCGTTGGACAGCAGGTTGAACAGCACCTGGCGCACGCGGCGCTCGTCGGCCACGATCCAGCCGATATCCAGCGGGCAGTCGAAATTCAGCACCAGCCGCTTTTCCCGCAGCCGCTCGCGGGTCAATTGCAGCACCGAGGTCAGCATGGCGTGCACATCGACGGTATTGAGGCTCAGGGTCATTTGCCCGGCCTCGATATTGGCGAGGTCGAGAATATCGGACATCACCTGCAACAGGGTGTGACCGGCCTGATTGATGCCGCGGCTGTATTCCGACTGGCGGGGATTGAGCGGACCGAAATAGCCTTCGCTCAACACCTCGGAAAAGCCGAGGATGGTGGTGAGCGGCGTTCTGACCTCGACCGAGACATTGGCGATGAATTCGCTTTTCAGGCGGTCGGCGGCGGCCAGGGCCTCGTTGCGTTCGCGCAAGGCCCGCTCCACCCGGGCGGTGTCGGAGACGTCGAGCCAGGTGGTCAGCACGGCGCCGTCGGGCAGCGGCACCGAGGCGTAGTCGAGAATCGAGCCGTCGGAGCGTTCCAGGCGGCCATGGCGGGCGATGCGTTCCGAAAACAGCGCCGTCATGCCGTCGCGCACCTCGGGCCAGTCCACCGCCGAGAAGAAGAAATCCTTGTGCCGCTCCACCAGCTGACTGAGATGGGGTTCGTCGGCCAGTTCCTCCGGCGAGAGTTTCCAGATGCGGCCGTAAGAGGGGTTGGACAGGCGCAGCCGCCCGTCGGACGAGAACACCGCCACCCCTTCGTGCAGATTGTCGATGGTTTCGCGGTGCACCGCCAGCGAGGTCTTGTGCTGGCGCTCCAGGGCCAGGGCGTCGGTAACGTCCTCGTAGGTGAACAGCAGGCCGCCGAAGGGATGGGCCGAAACCACCCGCCGCAAGGTGCGTTCGTCGGGCAGATGCAAAAGATCCTCGCGGGCCTCGAGCAGCGAGGTGAAACGGCGCAGTTCCTCGTCCTTGTAGGCGCGGAAATCGGCCACTTCCGGCAGGCGGCGGTTGTCCCGCAGCACATCGATGAGATTGGCGTAGGTCGGCTTGGTGCCCAGCCAGTCGGCGTCCAGGCGCCATAGCATGGAAAAGGCGGTGTTGAAGAAGGTGAGCCGGGTGTCGCTGGAGAAGATGGCGATGGCGGTGCCGAGATTTTCCAGCACCTCGGCATGGCCGGCCACATGGCGGTCCAACTGGCCGGTCAGCTCCTCCTCGTGGGTGCGGTCGATGGCCATGCCCACGGTCATCAGGCCGTCGCCGCCGCTGAGGCTGGGCAGGGGCGCCTCGGTCAGCTCCACCAGACGGCGGGCGCCGCCCATGACCAGATGGAAGCGCTCGCTGCGGGCGGTGCCGGCGGCGCGGGCGCGGGCGGCCAGGGCGCGGGCCTCGCGCATGGCGGTGCCGGGCACCAGTTCGCGGCCGCCCTCCACCGCCTCTTTCGGGCTGGCGGCATCGACGGCGCGGGCATAGGCCTGATTGCAGGCCACCAGGGCCAGATCGCCGTCGCGCAGCCATACCGGCAGGGGATGGGCATCGAGCAGGGCGCGGAGCAGATCGCGCTCGCGGCCCAGATCCTCGCTTTCATGCGACAGGCGGTCCACCGCCGTGGCCCCTTCGGTAACGTCGCGCACCCACAGCATGTCGGCCAGGGGCACATCGTTGTCGTCGGCGGCGCGGCCGCCCGCCACCAGCATGCGGCGCGGGCTGTCGCGCAAGGTCAGCTCCAGTTCGAAGCCGGTGCCCTGGCGGCGCAGCTCGGCCACGGCCTTTTCCAGCAGCACCCCCTCGCCCGCCTCGAAACTTTGCACGATATCGCTGAAGGTGGCCTCGGTGCCGCCGAACAGGCCCAGCAGCACGGCCAGGCGGCGCGAGCAATGTTCGGCCAGCACGCTGTTGTTGGGGGCCAGGGTCCAGCGGTAGAGGCCATCGGGAGCGGCGGCCAGCAGCGCCTCCAGGCGCAGGCGGTCGGCTTCCAGCTGGTCGCTTCCCGCTCCGGCGGCCCGCAGCAGCCGGCTCTGGATCACCAGGACGGCCATTCCGGCCACGGCCACCAGCAAGGCGGCGATCAGCACGCTGAGCAGGACGGGATCGCCGGGCAGGAAAGACGAGAGCGCGGTCGGGGGGGCGCTAGTGCTTTGCGCCAGGGCCGGAACCGGCGCCAGGGCGGCCAGGCCGGGCAACATTCTGAACAGCCGCATGAAAATCCCCAGGTAAGACCGGCCGGTGTGACAGGTCCCCAGGGTGCCCCGAAGAGCGGAAAAAGACAAGGGTGGGAGGTTATATCAAGTCTTGATGAGGTGAACGCATCGGGACTTGGGATTATGCGGCGCGGGTGGCCGGGTTATCGGTCAGCAGGGCGTACAGCCCTTCGGCGGAATCGGTGCCGCGCAGTTTTTCGCACACCGCCTTGTCGCGCAACAGGCGCGACACCCGGGCCAGGGCCTTCAGATGATCGGCGCCGGCGCTTTCCGGGGCCAGCAGCAGGAAGATCAGATCCACCGGCTGTTCATCGATGCTGTCGAAATTGATGGGTTTTTCCAAGCGGGCGAACAGACCGTGCAGGCGGTTGAGATCGGGCAGTTTGCCATGGGGAATGGCGATGCCGTTGCCCACGCCGGTGGTGCCCAGCCGTTCGCGGTCGAGCAGCACGTCGAACACCGTGCGTTCGGGCAGGCCGACAAGATCGGCGGCGCGGCGGGCCAGCTCCTGCAGGGCCTGCTTCTTGCTGGTGGCCCGCAGATTGGGCACCACGCTTTCCGGGCTGATCAAATCGATGATTTCCATCACATGTCCTTGCGGCCGTCCGCCGATGTCAACTTCGGTCGATTACGACCGGGCGGGCGGTTCGGACGGGATCGTTTCCCGCCTCCCGAAGCCTGCGCCATACCAAGTTATATGCTCATAAACGCTTCCGGTTTCCAACAGTCAAGCGCTATCGGAGTCCAGAAACGGGCGCCGGACAATAGGCGTGCTGTCCTGGCGAGTCAAGCGAAGCCGGCTTACCCGGAGATGGATTTTTCCCGTCTCCGTTGCACGGACGATGGAATTTTCATCGATTCCCGGTATTTCGCCACGGTACGGCGGGCGATATCCACCCCTTCGGCCTTGAGAATCTCGACGATCTTGTCGTCCGACAGCACGTCCTTGGCGCTTTCGGCGTCGATCAGGCCCTTGATGCGATGGCGCACCGCCTCGGCGGAGTGGGCCTCGCCGCCGTCGGCGCCGGCGATGGCCTGGGTGAAGAAGTATTTCAGTTCGTAGATGCCGCGCGGCGTGGCCATGTATTTGTTGGCGGTAACGCGGCTGACGGTGCTTTCATGCATGCCGATCACGGCGGCGATGTCGCGCAGCACCAGTGGGCGCAGATACTGCACGCCGCGCTGAAAGAACATTTCCTGCTGGCGCACGATTTCGCTGGCCACCTTGAGGATGGTGGTGGCCCGTTGGTGCAGCGATTTCACCAGCCAGTTGGCCGACTGGAACTGTTCATTGAGATAGGCTTTGTCGTCCTTGCCCTTGGCGGCGCCGCTGACGCGGGCGAAATAGCGGCTGTTGACCAGCACGCGCGGCAGGGTGTCGTTGTTCAGTTCCACGATCCAGCCGCCGCCGGGGGCGGGGCGCATCAGCACGTCGGGGGTGACGGGCTGGGCCACGGCGTCGTCGAACACCAGGGCGGGCTTGGGATCGAGGGCGCGGATCTCGGCGACCATCTCGGCCAGATCCTCGGCGTCGACGCCGCACACCCGCAAAAGGCCCGGCATGTCGCGCCGGGCCAGCAGGGCCAGATTGTCGAGCAGGGCCTGCATGGCCGGATCGAGGCGGTTTTTTTCGCGCAGCTGCAGGGCCAGGCATTCGGACAGGCTGCGGGCGAAGATGCCGGGCGGATCGAAATGCTGCAGGCGGTCCAGCACCCGGTCCACCCGTTCGGGGGCGCAGCCCAGCAGGGCGGCCACCTCGGCCAGATCGCCGATGAGGTAACCGCTTTCGTCCAGCATTTCCATCAGATGCAGGCCGATCAGGCGGTCGGCGGCATCGGGCAGGTCCATGTTGAGCTGGCCGGTCAGATGGTCGCGCAGGGAAATATCGCGCGTCAGGGTCTGTTCCAGGCCGTTTTCGCCCTCCTCGAAACCGCCGCCGCCGCCACGGGTGCTGCCGTTCCATTCGGTGGCGTAACCGTCGCCGCCGTCGGCGGCGCTGTCGTTGTTCCAGGTATTGTCGTAATCGACGTCGAGCGGGGTTTCCTCGGCCTGGCCCGGCAGGGCGTCCATCACCCGTTCGGGTTCGGTCGCGGCGCTGTCGGGGGCCGGGCCCTCCTCGGCGGCGGGGGCGTCGCGGTCGATCTCGTCGCGTTCCAACAGGGGATTGCGTTCCAGCTCCTGCTCGATGAAGGCCGACAGCTCGATATTGTTCAGCTGCAAAAGCTTGATGGCTTGCTGCAACTGCGGCGTCATCACCAGGGACTGGGTTTGCCGAAGATCGAGGCGCGGCGTCAGCGACATGGGAAGCGTCCGCCTACAGGCTGAAATGTTCGCCGAGATAGACCCGCCGCACCCCTTCGTGGGCGACGATCTCGGAGGGAGCGCCTTCCATCAGCACGACGCCGTCGTGCAGGATGTAGGCGCGGTCGATGATATCCAGGGTTTCGCGCACGTTGTGATCGGTGATCAGCACGCCGAGGCCGCGATGCTTCAGGTGCGAGACCAGATCGCGGATATCGGAAACGGCGATGGGATCGATCCCCGCCAGCGGTTCGTCCAGCAGGATGAAGGCGGGGCGCGAGGCCAGGGCGCGGGCGATTTCCACGCGCCGCCGTTCGCCGCCCGACAGGGCCAGGGCCGGGGCGTTGCGCAGATGGGTAACGGAAAATTCCGACAGCAGGTCTTCCAGCTGCGCCTCGCGGGCGTCGCGGTCGGGTTCGCTCACCTCCAGCACGGCGCGGATATTGTTCTCCACCGTCAGGCCGCGGAAGATCGAGGCCTCCTGCGGCAGATAGCCGATGCCGAGTCGGGCGCGGCGGTACATGGGCAGGCCGGTGATTTCGTGGCCGTCGAGATGGATGGCGCCGCGATCGGGATTGATCAGGCCGGTGATGCAATAAAAGCAGGTGGTCTTGCCGGCGCCGTTGGGGCCAAGAAGGCCCACGGCCTCGCCGCGCCGGACCTTCACGGTCACGTCGCGCAGGACCGGCCGCTTCTTGAAATGCTTGCCGATGTTCGAGGCCACCAGCCCTTCGAAGCTGGTGGGATCGTCCGTGAGCGGTGCCGACATGCTAGGGCTTTCCTCCTGCGGCGGACGGATCCTTGGTGTCCTTGTTCTTATGCTGCGGCACGAAATAGCCTTTCACCCGCTGATGGCCCGACTTCGCGCCGGGCAGGGTGGGATAAAGGTTGCTGATGCCGCTGTTCAGGTCAACGGTGGCGTACTGGCCGTTCAAGGTATTCTTGTCGCGGGTCAGCTGCACATTGCCGGTGACATAGACCATGCCCTTGGCCACATCGTAGTCGCTGTGGTTGCCGGTGACGGTTTCGGTGGGGGTGGTCAGCACCACGTGGCCGTCGGCGTGGGCCTTCTCGATTTCCATGGCGCCCTGGGCGTTTTTGGCGAAATCGGCGGTCAGCACGTCGGCGGTGACGGTCTTGTCCAGATGCACCGCCTTGGCATTGCCGCGCGCCACGCCCTGCTGCTTCTGGTTCCAGTATTCCAGACTGTCGCGGGCGGTAATGACGTCGCTGGTGGTGATCAGGCGCAGATTCTGGCCGGTCAGCACCACTTTGTCGTCGTCGATATTGTAATCGCCGTGATCGCCGTAGGCGGTATCGGTGGAGGATTTGACGATGACGTGGCCGATGGCCTCGATCCGCCAGATCTCGCTGGAGCCGCCCTGGCTGTCCATGGGATTGGCATCGGTCTTGCCGGGGGTGGGCGGGGGCGGGGCGGCCTTGCCGGCGGCGCCCGGCCCGGCGGCCTTGTTGCGGTAATAGGCGATCAGGGTATCGGCGTAGACGGTCACGTCGCCACGGACGGCGCGGGCGTTGCGGTGCGCCACCACCTTGCGCTCGTTCTGCACCAGTTCGATGCCGTCATCGGCGTAAACCTCGACGGGCGTGCCCGATTTCGAGGTTCCGAGATTGACGCCGGGCTGGGCGGGAGCGGCCGGGGCCGGGGCCGTCCGGGTCTTGGCGGCGGCGGGCAGGGCGGTCAGGCAGGCCAGCAGGCACAGGGCCAGGGGGAAACGGCGGATCTGCTTCATGATTTGGGTTTCCTGGCTTTTTCCGCTTTTTTCGGATGATCCGGCGCCGGTCCCCGGGCGCCGAACAACACGGCATGGGCCTTGCCGGTGAAAATGATGTCCTGGCCCCGGTGCTGCATGCGGAAGCCTTCGCCGGTAATGGTGCCGGCCGGCCCATGGCCGCGGGTGGGCTCGTCGCCGCTGGCGTCGTTGGTGGCGACATTGATGCGGGCGCTGTTGGTGTGCACTTCGTAGCCGGTGTCCTCGTAGAGGTCAACATGGCCCAGGAGATCGAGCAGATTGACCTTCTGGCGGAACAGGCCGTTGTCGGCCTGCAGGATCACCCCGGCGCCGCCCTTGGTGGTGAAATCGGCCTGGGGATTCTCCAGTTCCTCCACCATGGATTGGGTATCCACCTGGGTGGCCACCCGGGCGGTCACGGTGAAGGGCATGTTCTGGTTGTCGGTGCCGTAATAGCGCGGATTCTGCATGGCCATGGTATCGACGGTCTTCAGATTGAAATCGGCGAAGGCGGCGCGGAACACCGAATTGCGCGGCGCCACCTTGGGCCAGATCAGCACCAGTCCCAGCAGGGCGGCGGCAATGGCCGGCAGCACCAGCCGCATGATGCCGACAAAGCGGGTGTAGCGGGCGAAGAGGCGGCGGAACGACGGGCCGCGCCGCCCACCCATCGGCGGGCGCGACGGCGATGGGGGCGCCACCCGGTCCTCGCTGCCGACGCGGATATCCATCAAACGCTCCCGCCTCAGGCCACGCCGGCGCGCAGGCAGTCGTGCACATGCAGGATGCCGACGGGATGGCCCTCGGCATCCACCACGAACAGGCTGGTGATGGAGCGGGCGTTCATGATGTGCAGGGCTTCCGCCGCCAGCATGTTGGGGCGCACGGTCTTGGGGCCGGCGGTCATGACCTCGGCGGCGGTGCGGGTGAACAGATCGGCGGAAAGATGGCGGCGCAGGTCGCCGTCGGTAACGATGCCGAGAAGCCGGCCCTGGTCGTCCAGCACGCCGACGCAGCCGAAGGCCTTGTTGGTCATCACCAGCAGCGCTTCGCCCATGGGCAGGCCGCTATGCACCAGCGGCATCAGATCGCCGCCATGCATGAGATCGGAGACCTTGGCCAGGCGGCGGCCCAGCTTGCCGCCGGGATGGAACACCTTGAAGTCGGCCGAGGAAAATCCCTTGCGCTCCAGCAGGGCCACGGCCAGGGCGTCGCCCAAAGCCAGCATCATGGTGGTGCTGGTGGTGGGGGCCAGGCCCATGGGGCAGGCTTCGCCGAGATCGGGCAGGATCAGGGCCTGGTCGGCGGCCTGGGCCAGGGCGCTGTCGGCCCGGCTGGTGATGGCCACCAGGGGAATGTCGAAGCGGCGGCAGAAACTGACCACATCGGTCAGTTCGGCGGTTTCGCCGGAATTGGACAGGGCCAGCACGGCGTCGTGCTGGGTGATCATGCCGAGATCGCCGTGGCTGGCCTCGCCGGGATGCACGTAGGAGGCCGGGGTGCCGGTGGAGGCCATGGTGGCGGCGATCTTGCGGCCCACATGGCCGCTTTTGCCCATGCCGGAAACGATGACGCGGCCGCCGCCGGTTACGGTGAGCAGCGACAGGGCGGTGGTGAAGTCGTGTCCCAGGCTGTCGGCCAGAATGCGCAGGGCCTCGGCTTCCGAGCGCAGCAGGGTGCGGCCCACGGCGAGATCGGCGGCGGCTTGTTCCGGCGAACAGGGTTCGGGCTGGATGTTCATGATCGGCGGTGTTCCTGAAACGCTGAAAGGCCCGCGACCGAAACGGCGCGGGGCGTGTCTCTTGCCCGGCAGTATGCGTGCCGGCCTGCGATGGGTCAATCCGACGCAGTTGTATCCTGTGCCCGGAGCGGAAAGAAGCGCAATCGGCGAGGGACGCAGGGTAATCGGCTTCGCCTGATTGCCAGGGTGATCGCATATGGAAGCCGCTATCAGCGGCTGACTAGCCCGTTGAGGGCGCCGGAGCGTTGCCGGAGCGGTAACGCGGAGGCATAAGTGAGGACAGCCAAGCTGGCGGCACGCCAGCGCCCGGCGCCTGAGCGGACATGTGAAAACCAGGGTAATCGGCTTCGCCCGATTGCCTCTCAGTGCGAAAAGATGTCTTCCTCGCCCCAGCCGGCCAGATCGAGGGCGGCGCGGATGGGCAGGAAGGAGAAACAGGCCTCGGCCAGGGGTTTGCGCCCCTCCCGCTCCAGCAGCGGATCCAGCCGCGCCTTCAGGGCGTGCAGATGCAGGACGTCCGAGGCGGCATAGGCCATCTGCTCCTCGCTGAGGCGGGGGGCGCCCCAGTCCGAGGTCTGCTGCTGCTTCGAAAGATCCACGCCCAGAAGATCGCGGCACAGATCGCGCAGGCCATGGCGGTCGCAGTTGGTGCGGCAGAGCTTGCTGGCCACCTTGGTGCAATAGACGGTCTGGCAGATCACCCCGAAATGCTTCTGGATCATCGCCAGATCGAAGCGGGCGAAATGGAACAGCTTGGCGACGCCGCCATCGGCCAGCAGGGCGCGCAGGCGGGGGGCGGCGTAATCGGGCGTGGGGAAGTGCACCAGATGCGCATCGCCGTCGCCGGCCGACAGTTGGATCACGCACAGACGGTCGCGTTGCAGCGACAGGCCCATGGTTTCGGTGTCGATGGCGACGGAGCCGTTGAAGGCGACGTCCTCGGACAGATCATAGGAATGATAATGAATGGCCACGGACGGAAGCCCCTCGACGCTACGATATTTTTCCGGAAGCGTTCCGGCCTTCCCCGGCGGAAGGGGAAACCCCTTCCGCCGACGGGAAGATTGGTGCCCAGGAGAAGACTCGAACTTCCACGACCTTTCGGCCACTAGAACCTGAATCTAGCGCGTCTACCAATTCCGCCACCTGGGCATAGGGTCCGGGCTAACGCTTTGATCTACAAGCCTAAAACTTGTTTTTCGCTGCCTGCCCGGCCGTGCCGAGGGCCAGAGAAATATCCGGAGCCGAGGGGCTTGTCAAACACTTTCGTGAAGTTTTTTGCGCAAGGCGGCGAAAAAAGTGCGCCATGGGGAAAAAGAGCCGCTTTTCCGCCCTATGCGGCAGTTGAAACCCCGGCCGTGGTGTTCTAGCTTGCTGCCACGTTTCCAGATGACCGCATCAATGCAGGGGAGAGGAACAATGGCAAGTCGCCTGGCTGTGGTTTTTGGCGGATCGGGTTTTATCGGCCGTCATGTGGTTCAGCATCTGGCCCGGCAGGGCTGGCGCGTGCGCGTCGCCGTGCGCGACGCCGAGGGCGCCGCCTTCCTGAAGCCCCTGGGCGAGGTGGGCCAGGTGGTGCCGGTGCATGCCAATATAAGTAACGACGCCTCGGTGGCCACCATGGTGCGGGGCGCCGATCTGGTGGTCAATCTGGTGGGGGTGCTGGTGTCGCGCGGCAAGCGCAGCTTCAAGGCCCTGCACGAGGAGGCCGCTGGACGGGTGGCCGCCGCCGCCGCCGCCGCCGGGGTGGCGCGGCTGGTGCATGTTTCGGCCCTGGGGGCCAGCGCCACCTCGGCGTCGGCCTATGCCCGCAGCAAGGCGGCGGGCGAGGAGGCGGTGCGCGCCGCCTTCCCCACCGCCACCATCCTCCGCCCCAGCGTGGTGTTCGGCCCCGAGGACGATTTCTTCAACCGCTTCGCCGCCCTGGCCACCGTCAGCCCGGTGCTGCCGGTGTTCGTGACCGACGGCCTGCGGCCGCGCTTCTGCGGCAAGATTCCCTGCGGCATCGATCTGTTCGGTTCGGGCGGCACCAAGTTCCAGCCGGTCTATGTGGGCGATGTGGCGCAGGCGGTGGTGGCCGCCGCCGAGCGGACCGACGCCCAGGGCCGCACCTATGAACTGGGCGGCCCCAGCGTCTACAGCATGAAGCGGATCCTGGAGATGACCCTGGCCGCCTCGGGCCGCAAGCGCCTGATCGTGCCCAAGCCGATGCTGGCCGCCAAGATGCTGGCCGCGGTGCTGCAGTTCCTGCCCAAGCCGCCGCTGACCCCCGATCAGGTCAAGCTGCTGGCGGTGGACAATGTGACTGACGGCACCGCCCCCGGCCTGGCCGATCTCGGCATCGCGCCCACCGCCGCCGAGGTGGTGCTGCCCACCTATCTGTCGCGCTACATCAACCCTTACGTCCACCAGCAGCCGGTGTAACCGGCGGCGGGAGCGGACCAAGAAATGAGGCCGGGGGGGCGTTCTCCCCGGCCTCATTTGTTACATCAGACCCAGCCAGATCATCAGCGCTCCCACCAGGAAGCGGTAGAAGGCGAAGAAGAACAGCCCGGCCCGGCGGATCCAGGCGCTGGCCAGGGCGACGGCGATCAGCACCAGGGTGAAGGTGGTGGCGGCGGTCAGCAAATCGGCCCCGCTGGGCGAGGCGCCGTGCGCGGCGAAATAAAAAAGATTGCGGCCGATACCGAACATCAGCACCGGCGTGGTGGCCAGCAGCATGAAGCGGTAGGCGGCCGGACGTTCCAGGCCGATAAGGCGGGCGGTGGTCAGGGCCACCGCCACCCGGCCGACACCGGGGATCAGCGCCAGCCACTGCAAACCGCCGATCAGTCCCGCTTCGGCGGGGGTGAGGTGCTCGATGCGTTTCACCGTCATGCTCATCAGGTCGATGGCGGCCATCAGCAGGGCGCAGGCCACGGTGATCAGCCCCACCGCCAGCAGGTGGAACGACAGCGGCGGCAGCAGGCTGTCGGCGACGATCCAGGGCACGGCGGCGATCAGGGCCTTGCCCAGCAAACGGGCGCCGGCTTCCACCCGGGCCTTGCGTAATTTCCACAGGCCTTGTCCGATCAACGCCACATCGCGCCACAGCCATAACAGCAGCGCCAGCAGCGCGCCCACCTGCACGGCGATGATGATGGACCCGGCCTTCCAACCGGTGAGATGGGCCAAAAGCTGGGCGTGGGCGCCGGCATCAATGGGCAGCACGGCGGCGGCGCCCTGGATCAGGGCGAGGATCACGACATCTACAAGGTCTAGTGGATGCAAGGCTTCGGTACCCCCTGGTGATGGGCTTATAGCATAGGGGGGCGACCATAAAAATCGCCGAAATAGGCCCGATATGAGACTATTATTCGGCCATGTTACGGCGGCGCCCGCAGGCGCCGCGGGTCTACGGTGGCATTTCGGGAAAAATAGGTCAGTATATGTTCCCTATTTTACGTTTTTCCCTGGATTTCCGCTAAAATCTGCCCTATCACAGGCTCGTTTCCGCCCTTGCCGGGCATTCATCCTGATGGGAGCCCACGGCCATGCCGTCGAAAATGCTGCAATTCATCACGTTGCCCCAGGTCATGCCCGACAAGCGGACGCCGGGCGAGCGGAAAGCCGATTTCGACGAGATTTACCGTCCGTTCGACGACAGCCGCGCCGCCAGCCAGGCCTCGCGCTGCGAGCAGTGCGGCATTCCCTTCTGTCAGATCCACTGCCCGGTGGCCAATAACATCCCCGACTGGCTGATGCTGACCGCCGCCGGTCGCCTGGAAGAGGCCTACGGTCTGTCGTCGGCCACCAACAACTTTCCCGAAATCTGCGGCCGCATCTGCCCGCAGGACCGTCTGTGCGAAGGCTCCTGCGTTTTGGAGCAAAGCGGGCACCGCAACGTCACCATCGGCGCCGTGGAAAAATACATCACCGATACCGCCTGGGAAAAAGGCTGGGTGCGCCCGCCCCGGCCGCTGGCCGAGAAGGCGCAGTCGGTGGGCATCATCGGCTCCGGCCCGGCCGGACTGGCCGCCGCCGATCAGTTGCGCACGCTGGGCTATCAGGTGCATGTCTACGAACGCCAGGACCGCGCCGGCGGGCTGCTCATCTACGGCATTCCCGGCTTCAAGCTCGACAAGGCGGTGGTGGAGCGCCGCACCCGGCTGCTGGCCGAGGGCGGCGTGGTGTTTCATCTGGGCTTCGAGGTGGGGCGTGATGCCAGCCTGGAAGAGCTGCGGCAGCGCCACGACGCCGTGCTTATCGCCACCGGCGTTTACAAGGCCCGCCCCCTCGAGGTGGCCGGGGCCGAGCTCGACGGCGTGCACGCTGCCCTCGATTATCTCATCGCCAGCAACAAGGCCGGATTGGGCGACAGCGTGCCGGCCTATGCCGACGGTACCTTGAACGCCGCCGGCAAGGCGGTGGTGGTGATCGGCGGCGGCGATACCGCCATGGACTGCGTGCGCACCGCCATTCGCCAGGGGGCCAAATCGGTGAAGTGCCTCTATCGCCGCGATCGCGCCAACATGCCGGGCTCGCAGCGCGAGGTGGCCCATGCCGAGGAGGAGGGCGTGGAGTTCGTTTGGCAGGCGGCGCCCGAAGCGGTGCTGGGCAAGGGCCGGGCGCAGACGGTGCGCTGCGTCAAGATGCATCTGGGCACGGCCGACGCCTCGGGCCGCCAGGTGCCCACCCCGGTGGAGGGCTCGGCCTTCGAGGTCAAGGCCGATCTGGTCATCAAGGCCCTGGGCTTCGACCCCGAGGACGTGCCGGCGCTGTTCGGCAGCCCCGATCTGGCGGTCAGCCGCTGGGGCACCGTCGGTGTTGATGCCGTCAGCCAGAGCACCAGCCTGCCCGGCGTGTTCGCCGCCGGCGATATCGCGCGCGGCGCCTCGCTGGTGGTGTGGGCCATCCGCGACGGCCGCGCCGCCGCCGCCGCCATTCATGATTTCATCCAGGGCCGCGCCGTCGGCGCCCAGGCCTCGTGAGCAGAGGACTCACCATGAGCAAGATCATCCGCACCGAAGGCGAGCTGTTCGTCGAGCAGTATGAAAAGAACCGCGCCCTCCTGGAGCAGGCCGGTATCGACACCACTCCGCACGACGCCTGCGGCGTCGGCCTGGTGGCGGCGCTGGACGGCAAGCCGCGCCGCGCCGTGGTGGTGGCCGGCATCGAGGCCCTGAAGGTGCTGTTCCATCGCGGCGCCGTGGACGCCGACGGCAAGACCGGCGACGGCGCCGGCATTCACGTGGAAATTCCCCAGGATTTCTTCAAGGATCATATCCGCCACCAGGGTCACGAGCCGGTGCCCGGCCGTCTGGCCGTGGGCATGTGCTTCCTGCCCAAAACCGATCTCGGCGCCCAGGAACGCTGCCGTTCCATCGTGGAAAGCGAGATCCTGAAGTTCGGCTACACCATCTACGGCTGGCGCCAGGTGCCGGTGAACGTGTCGGTGATCGGCGAGAAGGCCAACGCCACCCGGCCCGAGATCGAGCAGATCATGGTGGCCAACAACCGCAATGTGGACGAGCAGACCTTCGAGACCGAGCTCTACATCATCCGCCGCCGCATCGAAAAGGCGGTGCTGGCCGAGCATATCGCCGATTTCTATATCTGTTCGCTGTCCTGCCGCTCGGTGATCTACAAGGGCATGTTCCTGGCCGAACAGCTTTCGGTGTTCTATCCCGACCTTCTGGACGCGCGCTTCGTCTCGTCCTTCGCCATCTACCACCAGCGCTATTCCACCAACACCTTCCCCACCTGGCGTCTGGCCCAGCCCTTCCGCATGTTGGCCCATAACGGCGAAATCAACACGCTGAACGGCAATCTCAATTGGATGAAAAGCCACGAAACCCGGCTGGCGCATGAGACCCTGGGCGAGCATATCGCCGACATCAAGCCGGTGGTGCAGGCCGGGGGCTCGGATTCCGCCGCCCTCGACAACGTCTTCGAGCTGATGGTGCGGGCCGGGCGTCAGGCGCCGCTGGTGAAATGCATGCTGGTGCCGGAATCTTTGGGCGCCAACGCCACCATGCCGCAGTCGCACCGCGATTTCTTCAGCTATTGCAACAGCGTCATCGAACCGTGGGACGGTCCGGCCGCCCTGTGCGCCACCGATGGCCGCTGGGTGGTGGCGGGCATGGACCGCAACGGCCTGCGTCCCATGCGCTACACCATCAGCCGCGACGGCCTGCTCATCGTCGGTTCGGAAACCGGCATGGTGCGCATTCCCGAACAGGATGTGGTGGAAAAGGGCCGCGTCGGCCCCGGTCAGATGATCGGCGTCGATCTCAAGGCCGGCGCCTTCTATAAGGACGGCCCCCTCAAGGACATGCTGGCGGCCCGCCGCCCCTACGGCCAGTGGGTCAAGCGCTGCACCCAGCTCGACAGTCTGATCCGCACCGACGCCCCCGAGCCCTCGACCCTCTCGGGCGACGATCTGCGCCGCCGCCAGTTCGGCTACGGCATCACCATGGAGGATCTGGAGCTGATCCTGCAGCCCATGGTCGAGGACGCCAAGGAGGCCATCGGCTCCATGGGCGACGACGCGCCGCTGGCGGTGCTGTCGGACCAGTATCGCGGCCTGCACCATTATTTCCGCCAGACCTTCAGCCAGGTGACCAATCCGCCCATCGACAGCTTGCGCGAAAGCCGGGTGATGAGCCTGAAGACCCGGTTGGGCAATCTCGGCAATATCCTCGACGAGGAGGAAAGCCAGTGCGACATGCTGCAGCTGGAAAGCCCGGTGCTGTCCACCGCCGAATTCCAGGCCATGCGCGCCTATATGGGCGATACCGCCGCCGAGATCGATTGCACCTTCGATCCCAACGGCGGCGATCACGCCCTGGCCGACGCCCTGCAGCGCATCAAGCGCGAGGCCGAGGACGCCGTGCGCGGCGGCTGCACCCACGTCATCCTCTCGGATGAACAGAACGGCCCCAACCGCGCCGCCATTCCCATGATCCTGGCGGCGGGCGCCGTGCACACCTACTTGGTGCGCCAGCAGCTGCGCACCTTCACCTCGCTCAACGTGCGCTCGGGCGAATGCCTGGATGTGCAGTATTTCGCCGTGCTGATCGGCGTCGGCGCCACCACCGTCAACGCCTACATGGCCCAGGAAAGCATCGCCGACCGCCATCGCCGCGGCCTGTTCCCCGGCCTTACCCTGGAAGCCTGCATGCGCCGCTACAAGCATGCGGTGGATCAGGGCCTGCTGAAGATCATGTCGAAGATGGGCATTTCGGTGATCTCCAGCTATCGCGGCGGCTATTGCTTCGAGGCGGTGGGCCTGTCGCGCGCCCTGGTGGCGGAATTCTTCCCCGGCATGAGCTCGCGCATTTCCGGTCTGGGCCTCACCGGCATCCAGCACAAGATGATCGAGATGCACCGCCGCGCCTGGGGCGAGGGCACCGTCACCCTGCCGGTGGGCAGTTTCTATCGCGTGCGCAAGGGCGGCGAGAGCCACAGTTTCGACGGCACCCTGATCCACACCCTGCAAAGCGCCGTCAGCAGCGACAGCTATACCCTTTACAAGCGCTATTCCGAGGGCCTGCGCAAGCTGCCGCCCATCAGTCTGCGCGACCTTCTGGAATATCAGCCCGCCGGTCCGGCCATTTCCACCGACGAGGTGGAAAGCATCACCGAGGTGCGCAAGCGCTTCATCACCCCGGGCATGAGCCTGGGGGCGCTGTCGCCCGAGGCGCACGGCACCTTGAACATCGCCATGAACCGCATCGGCTCCAAGTCGGTGTCGGGCGAGGGCGGCGAGGATCCCAGCCGCTACAAGCCCGCCACCAACGGCGACAACGCCAATTCGGCCATCAAGCAGGTGGCGTCGGGCCGTTTCGGCGTGACCGCCGAATATCTGAAGAACTGCCGCGAGATCGAAATCAAGGTGGCCCAGGGCGCCAAGCCCGGCGAGGGCGGCCAGCTGCCCGGCTTCAAGGTGACGGTGGAGATCGCCAAGCTGCGCCACGCCACCCCCGGCGTCACCCTGATCAGTCCGCCGCCGCATCACGATATCTATTCCATCGAGGATCTGGCCCAGCTCATCTACGATCTGAAGCAGATCAATCCGGTGGCCAAGGTTTGCGTCAAGCTGGTCAGCCGCTCAGGGATCGGCACCATTGCCGCCGGTGTGGCCAAGGCCAAGGCCGACATCATCCTGGTGTCGGGCAATGTGGGCGGCACCGGCGCCAGCCCGCAAACCTCCATCAAGTTCGCCGGCCTGCCCTGGGAAATGGGCCTCTCCGAAGTGCATCAGGTGCTGACCCTGAACCGTTTGCGCCACCGCGTGAAGCTCAGGACCGACGGCGGCCTGAAGACCGGGCGCGACATCGTCATCGCCGCCATGCTGGGGGCCGAGGAGTTCGGCATCGGCACCACCTCGCTGGTGGCCATGGGCTGCATCATGGTGCGCCAGTGCCACTCCAACACCTGTCCGGTGGGGGTGTGCACCCAGGATGCCGATCTGCGCAAGAAGTTCACCGGCACTCCGGAAAAGGTGGTCAACCTGTTCAGCTTCGTCGCCGAGGAGGTGCGTGAAATTCTCGCCGGTCTGGGGGTGAAGAAGCTCGAGGACATCATCGGCCGTTCCGACCTTCTGGCCCAGGTCAGCCGCGGTTCGGCCCATCTCGACGATCTTGACCTCAATCCGCTGCTGGCCCAGGCCGATTCCGGCGGGTTCCCGCGCTATTGCACCCTGGAGGGGCGCAACGAGGTGCCGGAAACCCTGGACGCCCAGATCATCGCCGACGCCCGTCCGGCGCTGGAGGAGGGCGAGAAGATGCAGCTCACCTACACGGTGCGCAACACCCATCGCGCCATCGGCACCAAGCTGTCGCACATGATCACCAAGCGCTACGGCATGTTCGGGCTGCAGCCCGGCCATATCACCGTGCGCCTGCGCGGTTCGGCCGGGCAGTCGCTGGGGGCCTGGGCGGTGCAGGGCCTGCGCCTGGAAATGTTCGGCGATGCCAACGACTATGTGGGCAAGGGCCTGTCGGGCGGCATGATCGTCATCCGTCCGCCGGTGTCGAGCCCGCTCAAGACCAACGAAAACACCATCATCGGCAATACGGTGCTCTACGGCGCCACGGCGGGCAAGCTGTTCGCCGCCGGTCAGGCCGGGGAACGCTTCGCCGTGCGCAATTCCGGCGCCGATGTGGTGGTGGAGGGCTGCGGCTCCAACGGCTGCGAGTACATGACCGGCGGCACCGCCGTCATCCTGGGGGCGGTGGGGGCCAATTTCGCTGCCGGAATGACCGGCGGCATGGCTTTCGTCTACGATCCGGACGGCAGTTTCCAGCACCGCGTCAATCCGGAATCGGTGGTCTATCAGCGCATCGAGGTCAATTACTGGGAGGATCGGCTGCTGGATCTGATCCGCCAGCATGCCCAGGAAACCCAGTCGGCCCATGCCCAGGAGATCCTGGCCCATTGGCACCGCGAACGCGGCTGCTTCTGGCAGGTGGTGCCGAAGGAAATGCTGAGCCGCCTGCCCCACCCGGTAACGGCGCGGGCGGCGGAGTAATACCAAGTCGCGGTGAGTTTGACTCATCGCGACGCCGGTTAGGAGCAAGGCGACGCGCGCCTGATGGCGCGAAGCCAAGGGTTTCGGAGAAACCCGCCCGGCGCATGAGGGTGCAGTGATCGGTTCCGATCACTGCAATTTGGTATAAGCGCTTCGGAGGGGCCTCCCGGCGATGCCGGGGGGCCCTGCCGCTAATTCCTTTGCAGTCTCCCCATCCGGTCGGCTAAAACGGAGCCATGTTCACGCTCTATCATCTTCCGGTCTGTCCCTTTTCCCGCAAGGTGCGCATCGCCCTGGGCGAAAAGAAGTGCGCGTTCGAGCCGGTGGTGGAGTTGCCGTGGGAGGAACGGCCGGAGTTCACCGCCCTCAATCCCGGCGGCGACGTGCCGGTTCTGGTGGTGAACGAGGGCGGCGCGGTGTTGGCCGATTCCATGGCCATCTGCGAATATCTCGATGAAATCCGCCCCGAGCCGCCGCTGTTCGGCGCCGAGCCGCTGCAGCGGGCCGAGGTGCGCCGCCTGGTGGGCTGGTTCGACGGCCGCTTCAATGTGGAGGTCACCCTCAATCTGGTGGGGGAAAAGCTGATCAAGCGGCAGATGGGGCATCCCGGCGGTCCGGATTCCCGGGCCATCCGCATCGGCTATGCCCGTATCCGCGATCATCTCGACTATGTGGGCTGGCTGACCGAGCGCCGCCGCTGGCTGGCGGGCGAATCCTTCTCCCTGGCCGATATCGCCGCCGCCGCCCATCTGTCGGCGGTGGATTATATCGGCGATGTGCCGTGGGATGATTATCCGGCGGTCAAGGACTGGTATGCCCGCATCAAGTCGCGGCCCAGCCTGCGCCCGTTGCTGGCCGATCATGTGCCGGGCGTGGCTCCGCCCAGACATTATGCCGATCTGGATTTCTAGGGGAAAAAATCTGACGCTTGCGCCCCAGCGCAAACGGCAGATTTGTGTCCACACGTCGATGACGTGGTGGGCCTCCTTATCCGGAGGCTTGGGAACCAGGCGTCTGGGGAGGACCACCCTCGCCGCCCTCGCCGGTCTGCTGCTGCCGACCCTGCCGGCGGCGGCCAAGGTCATCACGCATCTTCCCACCACCGACAAGGTGGTGGCCCTGACCTTCGACGCCTGCGAAAGCCGCACGCCGGCCTTTCTCGATCACGGCATCAGCGATTTCCTGGTGGGGCACAAGATCCCTTTCACCATTTTCGTCAGCGGCCGTTTCGCCCGTCACAACGGCGCCGATCTGGCGGCCCTGGGCAAATTGGATTTCGTCGAGCTGGAAAACCACTCGATGAACCATTTCAATCACATGGAACGGCTGTCGGATCAGGCCATCCGCCAGGAACTGACCCAGGCCGACACGGCGCTGTTCCAGGCCAGCGGCCGTCATAGCCGCTATTTCCGCTTTCCCGCCGGCAATGACGACGCCCGCAGCCTGGCGGTGGTGGAGGGCGCCGGCTACAAGGTGGTGCATTGGAGCTTCGCCAGCGGCGACCCCGGCCGTTCCGTCACCCCGGCCCATCTGACCGAGTGGGTGCTGCTGAAAACCCGGCCCGGCGATATCCTGATTTTCCATATCAACGGCCGGGGCTGGTCCACCGCCCGGGCCCTGCCCGGCATCGTGGCGGCCCTGGAGAAGCGCGGCTACCGCTTCACCCGTCTGGACCGCATGTTGCCATGAGCGCGCAGGCGCTGACGGAGGGGGCCCGGCTGCGGCCCCTGGCGCCTGGGGATATTCCCGTGCTGGCCCAGGCCTGCGCCGCCATGGATCCCTGGCGGCAATTGCGCTTCAGCGCCGCCGCCTTGGCCCGATATTTTCAGAAACCCGATGTTTCCCTGGACCGTTTCGTGATCGAGACGGACGATCTGCCCCAGGCCGGGCTGATTTTTTTGCGCGCGCCCTGGCTGCGCGGGCCGTTTCTGGAAATGCTGGCCCTGGTGCCGGCGGCGCAGGGGCGCGGCCTGGGCCGCGCCGCCGTGCGCTGGGCCAAGGCCCAGGCCGGCGGCAATCTGTGGGTTACGGTCAGCGCCTTCAACCACCGGGCCCGCGCCTTTTACGCCGCGCAAGGCTTCGAGCCGGTGGCCGAGCTGCCCGACCTGCTGGTGGACGGGCAAAGCGAATGCCTGTTGCGCGTCAGGCTTTGAACAGGCCGCTGCTGGTGGAATGCTCGAAATGCACCGCCTCGCCGGGGAAGGCCAGCGGATAGGCGGCATGGGCGGCCTGGGCCGCCTCGGCGAAGCCCTGCAGAATCAGCTTCAGCTTGCCGGGATAGCTCGAAACGTCGCCGATGGCGAAAATGCCCGGCAGGCTGGCGGCCTGGCTGCCGGAGGCCACGGCGATCTGCGTGCCGGCCATCTCCAGCCCCCATTGGGCGATGGGGCCGAGATTGCCGGCCAGCCCGAAGAAGGGCAGCAGCACATCGGCTTCGAGGGCGCGGGTCTGGCCGTCGAGGGTGGACACCACCACCGAGGTCAGGCGGCCCGCCTCCCCCTCCAGGGCGTGCAGCTGATAGGGCACCACCAGCTCCACCCGGCCCTGGTCGGCCAGGGCTTTCAGCTGCGCCTCCGAGTCCGGCGCGGCGCGGAACTTGGCGCGGCGGTGCACCACCATCACCCGCTCCGCCACCTCGGACAGCGAAATGGCCCAATCGACGGCGCTGTCGCCGCCGCCGGCGATCACCACTTTCTTGCCGGCGAACTCCTGGCGGCGTTTGACGAAATAAAACACCGAACGCCCCTCGAAGCGGTCCAGTCCCTCCAGCGGCGGACGGTTGGGGCCGAAGGCCCCGGCTCCGGCGGCGATCAGCACCACGCGGGCAACGATGCCCTCGCCGTTGGACAGCCCCACCTCCCAGCGGCCGTCGGGCAGCTGCACCAGGGTTTCCACGGTCACGTCCATGTGGTAGCGCGGCGCGAAGGGCGCGGCCTGCTCGGCCAGCCGGTCCACCAGATCGGCGGCAAGCACCTTGGGGAAACCGGGAATGTCGTAAATGGGTTTTTCCGGATAAAGCGCCGTCAGCTGGCCGCCGATGGCGTCCAGGGCGTCCACCACATGCGCCTTCATCTTCAGCATGCCCAGCTGGAACACCGCGAACAGTCCCACCGGCCCGGCCCCCACGACCACGGCATCGGTTTCATGGCGGGTGGTGAACATGGCGGAAACTCCCAGAAACGAGGAAAAGACGATCGTGGCAACAAGTGGGGGAATTTCGCCGGTAAATCAAGGCCGGTTGCGCCCGACCCGGGGGCAAGCTACAAACATGGGCATGGCTGAAAGCAAGACCACTTATTGCGTCGCTCTGGCCGACGAGGCCGCCACCGCCCGTCTGGCGGCGCGGCTGGCGCCCCTGGCGCGGCCGGGCGACGTCATCGCCCTGGAAGGGGATCTGGGCACGGGCAAGACCAGCTTCGCCCGGGCCTTCGTGCGCGCCCTGACCCATGCGGCGGAAGAGGTGCCCAGCCCCACCTTCACCCTGGCCCAGCTTTATGAATGCGATACCGGAACGATCTGGCATTTCGATCTCTACCGCCTGGAAAAGCCCGACGACGCCCTGGAACTGGGCATCGAGGAGGCTTTCGCCGACGGCATCAGCCTGATCGAATGGCCCGAGCGGCTGGGGCCGTGGCTGCCGCGCCAGCGGCTGGCGCTGCGGCTGTCGGCGACGGCGGATGGCGGGCGGCGGGCCGAGCTCGCGGCGGTGGGGCAACAGTGGCGGCAACGTTTGAAGGAGAGCTTCGGTGAGTGAACGCGCCCAACGGATCGCGGACTTTCTGGCAGGGCACGGCTGGGGCCAGGCCCGGCGCGGCCCCCTGGCCGGGGATGCCTCGTTCCGCCGCTACGAGCGCCTGAGCGACGGCGGCCGCTCGGTGGTGCTGATGGACGCGCCGCCGCCGCAGGAGGATGTGCGGCCTTTCATCCGCATCGCCGAGCATCTGCTGGACCTGGGCTACAGCGCCCCGAAGATCCTGGCCGCCGACGAGGCGGCGGGTCTTTTGCTGCTGGAGGATCTGGGCGACGCCACCTTCAGCCGCCTGCTGGCGCGCGGCGAGGACGAGGAGGACCTCTACTGGCTGGCGGTGGACATGCTGATCGACCTGCACGGCCAGGGCGACGCCGCCATTCCCACCGGCCTGGCGCCTTACGACGACGAGCGCCTGATGACCGAGGTGCTGCTGCTGGCCGACTGGTATCTGCCCGCCGTGCTGGGGCATCCGCTGCCGGAGGCGCGGCGCAACGAGTATATGGCGCTGTGGCGCGATCTTTTCCCCACCGCGCACGAGGTGCCGGAAACCCTGGTGCTGCGCGATTTCCATGTGGACAATCTGATGCGCCTCGAACGGCCCGGCATCGCCGCCTGCGGCCTGCTGGATTTCCAGGACGCCGTGGCCGGCCCCATCACCTATGATCTGATGTCGCTGCTGGAGGATGCCCGCCGCGATATCGATCCCGCCCTCATCGCCGGGCTGAAGCGGCGCTATCTCGACGCCTTCCCCGATCTGACCCCGGCCCGTTTCGAGGCGTCGTGGGCGGTGCTGGCGGCGCAGCGCCACGCCAAGGTCATCGGCATCTTCACCCGGCTTTACAAGCGCGACGGCAAACCCGGCTATCTGGTGCATCTGCCCCGGGTCTGGCGGCTGTTCGAGGCGGCGCTGCAAGGCGGACAGATGGCGCCGCTGCGCCAATGGCTGGACGAGGTCATCCCCGCCGACAAGCGGATCATCCCGGCATGAGCGCGGCCCTTCGTCCCGATCACGCCATGGTCCTGGCCGCCGGCCTCGGCCTGCGCATGCGGCCCATCACCGAAACCCTGCCCAAGCCGTTGGTGGAGGTGGCCGGACGCTGCATGCTGGACCGGGTGATGGACCACCTGGACGAAGCCGGAGTGACGCATCGGGTGGTCAACATCCACTGGCTGGGGGAAAAGATCCGCGCCCATCTGGCGGGGCGCACCCATGTCACCCTGTCCAACGAGGCCGAGCGGCTTTTGGAAACCGGCGGCGGCGTGGCCAAGGCCCTGCCCTGGCTGGGCGACGCGCCGTTTTATGTGTGCAACGCCGACATTCTGTGGCGCAACGGCCCGGTTCCGGCCTTGCGCCGCCTGGCGGCGGCCTGGGATTCGGCGCGCATGGACGCCCTGTTGCTGATGACCCCCACCGTCACCGCCTTCGGCTACGAGGGCCAGGGCGATTTCTTCCTCGATTCCCAGGGCCAGGCGCGGCGGCGCGGCGAGGGTGAGGTCAGCCCCACGCTGTTCGCCGGCGTGCAGATCCTGCATCCGCGCCTGTTCGCTGACGCGCCGCCCGGGCCGTTCTCGCTGAACCTGCTGTACGACAGGGCCGCCGCCGCCGGGCGGCTGTTCGGCATCGTCCATGACGGCGAGTGGTATCATATCGGCACGCCGCAGGCCCTGGCCGAGGCCGAGGATCTGCTGGCGCGGCGGGCCCGCACCGGCGCGGCCTGATCCCGATGGCGGCGCCCTCGGTCTTCTCCATTCCGCCGGGCGAAAGCTTCGTCGACGCCCTGGCGCGGGGCCTGCTGGCCGATCATGCCGCCGATCCCCTGCGCCTGTCGGCCACCCTGGTGCTGCTGCCCAATCGCCGCGCCGCCCGCGCCCTGCGCGAGGCGTTTTTGCGCCAGACCGGCGGGGCGCCGCTGCTGCTGCCGACCATGCGGGCCTTCGGCGACGGCGACGAGGACGACCTCGATCTGGCCGATGGTCTGGATCTGGCCCCCGCCGTGCCGCCGTTGCGCCGCCAGCTGCTGCTGGCCCGCACCATCCTGGCCCTGGGCGGCGGCCGCGGCGGTCAGACGCCGAGCCCCGAACAGGCGGTGGCCCTGGCCGCCGAACTGGCGCGGCTGCTGGATCAGGTGCATACGGAAGGGCTGGATTTTTCCGGACTGGCGCGGCTGGTGCGCGACGATTTCGCCGAACATTGGCAAATCACCCTGGATTTTCTGCGTATCCTGACCGAGCACTGGCCGGCCATCCTGGCCGAACAGGGCTGGATGGACGTCGCGCTGCGCCGCAACCGCCTGATCGAAGCCCAGGCCCGGCGCTGGCGGGAGGCGCCGCCCGCCGGGCCGGTGGTGGCGGCCGGCTCCACCGGCTCCATTCCCGCCACCGCCCGCCTGCTGGCGGTGGTGGCCGGGTTGCCGCAAGGTCGCCTGGTGCTGCCCGGCCTCGACCGCGATCTCGATGCCGACAGCCTGGAGCGCTTGGAGGAAAGCCATCCGCAATATGGTCTGGTGCGGCTTTTGGGCGTTCTGGGCCTGACCCCGGCCCAGGTGCCGCTGTGGCCGGGCTGCCGCCCCGGCGTCCGGGCCTGGCTGGTGGCCGAGGCCATGCGCCCGGCGGAAACCACCGACCGCTGGCGGCGGCTGGCGGGGCGCGCCGACGACGCGGCGGCGGCCCTGGCCGGGGTGGAGCGCCTCGACTGTCCCGGCCCGCGCGAGGAGGCCGGATCCATCGCCTTGATGATGCGCGCGGTGCTGGAGGACGAGGGGCGCACCGCCGCCCTGGTGACCCCCGATCGCGATCTGGCGCGGCGCGTGGCCGCCGAACTGAAGCGTTACGATATCGAAATCGATGATTCGGCCGGACGGCCTCTGGATCTGACGCCGGTGGGGGCGTTTCTGCTGTTGAGCGCCCGCATGGTGGCCGAGGCGTTCGCCCCCCATGCCCTGCTCTCGGCCCTGAAGCATCCCCTGGCCCTGGGCGGCCTGGCGCCGGGCCGCTTCCGCGCCCGCGTGCGCCGTCTGGAGCGGGCCGCCTTGCGCGGCGTGCGTCCGGCTCCCGGTCTGGCCGGGTTGAAGGCGGCGGTGGCGCAGGAGGAGGATCTGACGCGCTGGCTGGAGGGGGTGGAGCACGTCACCCGCCCGCTGGCGGCGCTGATGGAGCGCGAGGCGGCCCTGGCCGATCTTTTGCGCGCCCATGTGGATCTGGTGGAAGCCCTGGCCGCCGGCGAGGAGGGCGACGGCGCCGCCCGGCTGTGGCGCGGTCCGGCCGGCGAGGCCGCCAGCGCCTTCCTGCGCGATCTGGCCGATGCCGCCGATGCCCTGCCGCCGTTGCGCGGCCGCGATTATCCCGGCCTGTTGCGCGGCCTGATGGGGATGGTGCCGGTACGGCCGCCTTGGGGCGGCCATCCCCGCCTGTCGATCTGGGGGCCGCTGGAGGCCCGCCTGCAACAGGCCGATCTGTTGATTTTAGGGGGGCTCAACGAAGGCACCTGGCCGGGCAAGGCCGATGCCGACCCCTGGATGAGCCGCCCCATGCGTCAGCAGTTCGGCCTGCCGCTGCCGGAGCGGCGCATTGGTCTGTCGGCTCATGATTTCGCCCAGGCCTTCTGCGCCCCCCGCGTGGCGCTGACCCGCTCGGCCCGGGTGGAGGGCGCGCCGACGGTGCCGTCGCGCTGGCTGCTGCGGCTGGATGCGGTGCTGGAGGCCTGCGGCGCCGGCCCGGCCTGGAGCGCCGGCCCCTGGGCGGCCTGGCACGGCGCCCTGGATCAGCCCGCCGCGGTAACGCGCCCACGCCCGCCGGCGCCCCGGCCGCCGCTGGCGGCGCGGCCGCGCGAACTGTTCGCCACCGCCGTGGAAACCCTGATGCGCGATCCCTACGGCGCTTATGCCCGGCATATCCTCAGGCTGCGGGCGCTGGAGCCCATCGATGCCGATCCCGGCGCCGCCCAGTACGGCACGGTGATTCATGCCATCCTCGATCTTTATATCCGCCGCCATCCGCGCGGACCGTTGCCGGAAAACGCCCTGGAGGAGCTGCTGGCGCTGGGACGCGAAACCTTCGCGCCGCTGCTGGACAGCCGCCCCGGCCTGGCGGCGTTCTGGGAGCCGAAATTCGAACGGGTGGCGGCCTGGTTCGCGCGGCACGAGGCCGAACGGCGCGCCCTGCTGGCCGAGGCCCATTGCGAGATCGAGGGGCGGCTGGAGATCACCGCGCCGGGCGGGCCGTTCCTGCTGCGGGCCCGCGCCGACCGCATCGATCTTTTGCGGGACGGCAGCCTGGCGGTGCTCGATTACAAGACCGGCAGTCCGCCCACGGCCAAGGAGGTGGCGGCGGGCTATGCGCCGCAGCTGCCCATCGAGGCGTTGATCGCCCGCCATGGCGGTTTCGAGGGCCTGCCGGCCCGTCCGGTCAGCCAGTTGCTGTTCTGGCGTTTGAGCGGCGGCCGCGAGGGCGGCAAGGAACAATCGGCCGGATCCGAGCCCGAGCGGCTGGCCGCCGAGGCGCTGGAGGGCTTGAGCGCGCTCATCGCCGCCTTCGATGATCCCGCCACCGCCTATGAAGCCCGGCCCAACCCCGATTACGCGCCGAAATACAGCGATTATCTGCATCTGGCGCGGGTGCGGGAATGGGCCTCGGCCGCCGAGGAGGGCGAGGAATGAGCCCGCTGTCGCCGCTGATCGATCCCGAGGTGCCGCAACGGCGCGCCGCCGATCCCGGCCGTTCGGTGTGGGTGTCGGCCTCGGCGGGCAGCGGCAAGACCAAGGTGCTGACCGATCGGGTGCTGGGGCTGCTGCTGGCCGGAACCCCGGCGCACCGCCTCTTGTGCCTGACCTTCACCAAGGCGGCGGCGGCGGAAATGGCCAACCGCATCGCCACCACCCTGGGACGCTGGGCCACCTGCGCCGACCAGGATCTGGCGGCGGCGGTGGAAAAACTGCTGGGCCGCCCGCCCGAGGCCGCCACCCTGATCCGGGCTCGCCGCCTGTTCGCCCAGGTGCTCGACGCGCCGGGCGGCATGCATATCGAAACCATTCACGCCTTCTGCCAGTCGCTGCTGCGACGCTTCCCGCTGGAGGCGGGACTGGCGCCGCACTTCCAGGTGATGGACGACCAGGATGCCGGGGAAATGCTGGAGGCGGCGCGGGAAGAGGTGATCTTCCGCGCCCGGGCCGGCGGCGATGCCCGGCTGGCCGCCGCCCTGGCCCTGGTCACCGCCTCGGTGCATGAAAGTTTCTTCCCCGAGCTGATGGCCGACCTGGCCCGCGAACGCGGACGGCTTTTGCGCCTGAAGGAGCGGTTCGGCGGCCTGGAGGCGGCGGCGGCCGAGCTGCGGCGCCGCTTCGGTTTGACCTCGGAACAGACTCCCGCCGCCCTGGTGGCCGCCGCCGTCGCGGACGAGGCCTGCAACGCCCCGGCCTGCCGCCAGGCGCTGGCGGCGCTCTTGGGCGGCAGCAAAAGCGATCTCGACCGCGCCGCCCTGATGGCCCCCTGGCTGGCCGCCGATCCGGCGGCGCGGGCCGGGCAGTTCTCCCTCTGGTGCAAGGCCTTCCTCACCGACAAGGGGGAAATCCGCAAAACCCTGTGCACCAAGGGGGTGGAAACGGCGCATCCCGGCACCGCCGACATCCTGGCCCGCGAGGCCGAACGGCTCTATCGCCTGCAAGACCGCCTGCGCGCCGCCACCACCGTTGCCGCCACCGCCGCGCTCTATGCCCTGGGCGAGGCCCTGCTGGACGGCTATCAGCGCCAGAAGCGGGCACGGGCCATGCTGGATTACGACGATCTCATCCTGAAAACCGTTTCGCTTTTGCAACAGGAGGGCCAGGCCGCCTGGGTGCTCTATAAGCTGGATGGCGGTCTGGATCACATTCTCATCGACGAGGCGCAGGATACCAATCCCGATCAGTGGGCGGTGGTGCGGGCCCTGACCGACGAATTTTTCGCCGGGGCCGGTCAGGCCGATGGCGTGACCCGCACGGTGTTCGCCGTGGGCGATCCCAAACAGTCCATCTACAGTTTCCAGCGCGCCGATCCGCGCGAATTCGAGCGCATGCGCCGCCGTTTCGCCGCAAAGGTGCCGGCGGCCGGCGGCCGGTGGGACGAGGTGGATCTGCTGGTGTCGTTCCGCTCGGCGCAGCGGGTGCTGGATGCGGTGGACGCGGTGATCAATTCGCCCCAGGGCCGCCAGGGGGTGGTGGGCGAGGCCGGCATCACCCATCAGGCCTGGCGGCGCGCCGCCGCCGGGCTGGTGGAGCTGTGGCCCGCCGTCGAGCCCAAGCCCAAGGACGATCCCGCCGCCTGGAAACCGCCGGTGGAACGGCAGAAGGGCGACAGTCCGCGCGGCCGTCTGGCCCGGCTTCTGGCCCAGCGCATCCGCGCCATGGTGCAGGGCGGCGAGCGGCTGGACAGCCGGGGTCGCGCCATCCGCCCCGGCGACATCATGGTGCTGGTGCGCCGCCGCAACGCCTTCGTGGAAGAGCTGGTGCGCGAGCTGAAAACCCTGGGGGTGGCGGTGGCCGGGGCCGACCGCATGGTGCTGACCGAACAGCTGGCGGTGATGGATCTGATGGCCCTGGGCCAGGTCCTGCTGCTGCCCGACGATGATCTCACCCTGGCCACGGTGCTGAAAAGCCCGCTGCTGGGACTGACGGAAGAGCAGCTGTTCACCCTGGCCTGGAACCGCCCGGCCAGCCTGTGGGAGGCGCTGCGCGACCGTGCCGGCGAGCCTGAGTACGCGTTCGCCCATGGCCTTTTGAGCGAGCTGATGGCCCTGGCCGACCGGGTGCCGCCGCACGATCTTTATGCCCATCTGCTGGCGCGCGGCGGCAAGGCCCGGTTGCTGGCCCGGCTGGGACCGGAGGCGGAAGATCCCATCGACGAGTTCATGAGCCTGACCCTGGCGCACGAACGGCTGCATCCGCCCTCGCTGCAGGCCTTCCTGCACTGGCTGGAACAGGGCGGTGTGGAGATCAAGCGCGATCTGGAGGCGGGCAACGACGCCGTGCGCATCATGACGGTGCATGGCTCCAAGGGCTTGCAGGCTCCCATCGTCTTCCTGCCCGACACCCTGCAGGCGCCGGTGAAGCCGCCCCGGTTCCTGTGGCTGGGCGAGGAGGGGGACGAACTGCCGGTCTGGCCGCCGCGCACCGAGGATCAGGACAGCCTGTGTCAGGCGGCGCGCGACGCGGCGGCCCAGGCCCGCGACGATGAATATCGCCGCCTGCTCTATGTGGCCATGACCCGGGCCGAGGACCGGCTTTACATCTGCGGCTGGAACACCCGGCGGGCGGCGCCGGGGCACTGCTGGTACGACCTGATCCGCGCCGCCCTGGGCGCCACCGCCGATCCCGAGCCCGACGGCTTCCTGGCCGAGGCCGGTCAGGGTGTGGTGGAGCCCTGGGTGCTGCGCTGGCGCCAGGCGCAGGAGGGGGTGCCGCCTCAGAGCGAAACCGCCCCGGCGGCGGCGGCCCCGCCCCCCCTGCCCGCCTGGGCCCGCCTGGCGGCGCCGCAGGAACCGTCGCCGCCGCGGCCGCTGACGCCGTCACGCCCCGATGACGAGGAGCCGGCGGTGCGGTCGCCTTTCGGTGCCGATAACGGCGCGCGCTTTCAGCGCGGCCGGCTGGTGCATCGCCTGCTGCAAACCTTGCCCGAGGTGCCGCCGGAAGAGCGTCCGGCGGCGGCGGCGCGCTTTCTGGCCCGCCCGGTCTGGTCTTTAAGCGTGGCCCGGCAGGCGGAGATCGCCCGCGAGGTGCATGCCGTGCTCACCGATCCGGCCTGGGGGGCGCTGTTCGGCCCCGGCAGCCGCGCCGAGGTGCCGGTGGTGGGGATGGTGGGCGAGCGCATTCTGTCCGGCCAGGTGGACCGGCTGGTGGTCACACCCGAGGCGGTGCTGATCGTGGATTTCAAAACCAACCGCCCACCGCCGCGCCGGGCCGCAGAGGTGGCGCCGGTTTATGTGCGGCAGATGGCGGCCTACCGCGCCGCTCTGGCCTGCATCTATCCCGGCCGGGCCATTCGCTGCGCCCTGCTGTGGACCGACGGCCCCACCCTGATGCCCCTCGACGCCGCGTTGTTGGACGACAGCCTGGGACTGGTATGACTGTTTGATCCCAGGCTTTGATGGTGCATCATCGCTCCTGCCGTCAGGTGATCGTGGGTAACGGATCGGTCCCCTCGCTGAGGATGGTCAGATAGGCGCGATAGCTGAAAACACGCCCTCGCTTCCGCCCAGTGATCTCCTCGAGAATCCTAAAACGCTCAAGGTCGGCGAGTGCCGCATTGACCGTCGGCGCCGATAGGCCGGTGTGCTCAACGAGCTGGTTCGCGGTCAGAAATGGGTGCTGCTGAAACAGCTCATGGATGCGCAGTGCGGAACCCGCGCGGTCGCTTTCCGCCGTGATGCGTTCACGATCCTCTTTGAACAGGTCGACAATCCGCGTGGCGGCATCGAACGCCTGGTTCGCCGTTTCGGCCACACCGGCAAGAAAGAAATCGAGCCAAGCTTCCCAATGACCATGTTCGCGTACCTCCTGAAGGAGTCGGTAGTAATCAGCGCGATGGGTTTTGAGAAACAGGCTGAGATAGAGGAGCGGCTTTCGCAGTACGCCATTGACGCAAAGATACAGCGTCACCAGCAGGCGGCCGATGCGGCCATTGCCGTCGAGAAAAGGGTGAATGGTTTCGAACTGGACATGTAACAGCCCGGCCTTGATGAGAGCCGGAAGGCGAGAGTGATCCTCGTGCATGAAGCGTTCAAATGCCCCGAGACAATCGTCCAGTTCCGTGACGGGCGGTGGCACGTACAGCGCATTGCCCGGACGTGTCCCGCCGATCCAGTTCTGCGAGCGGCGAAACTCGCCGGGGTCCTTGGTGCCGCCGCGCCCGCTTTGCAGCAGGCGTGCATGCATCTCGCGGATCAGTCGCAGGGACAGTGGCAGCGTCTGCAGCCGTTCCAACCCATACATCATCGCATCAACGTAGTTCGAGACTTCGCGGATGTCGTCGATCGGATGACCCGCCTGTGCTTCGGTTTCGAAGCGCAGCAAGTCGGTCAGCGTCGATTGTGTTCCTTCGATCTGCGAGGAAAGCACGGCCTCCTTGCGGACATACATATAGAGGAACAGTTCTTGGCGCGGCAGCAGCATCGTGATGCCGTCCAGCCGTCCCAAGGCGCGTTCGGCAAGGCTGAGCCGGTCGAGAAGCGCCAGCACGTCGATCATTGGCACTGGAGGCAGGGGAGGTGGCACGAAAGCGCGCACCGTTTCGCCTGCGACGCGTGTCTCTGCGAAGCGGCCAAGGCGTTGTTTGGGGTCGGAATCGCTCATGGCTCATTATGATGGCCAGTACTTATTTAAGCAATATCGACTTCGCTTAAATAGCGGGCGTGCTAAGATAAGCGGGCTTAAACGAGCTGTGCGGTTTCCCAGGGGGACGCATCCGGCGCCTGAGAAACCCGGTTCAGCAGGATCGCCTGGGCCAATCCCGCAGGACGACAGCTTGACGGGTCTTCTCCCGGTGTCCTAGAGTCCCTATCTAAGGATCTTTAGCGGGGCCGCGACCAGTGGACGCGCCCCGCCCGACCACATTCTTAAAGGTGACCTGACGATGATCGCTGTGACCGATAGCTCTTTCGAAGCCGATGTGCTGAACGCCCCCGGCCCCGTTCTGGTGGATTTCTGGGCCGAATGGTGCGGCCCCTGCCGTCAGATCGCCCCCGCCCTGGACGATCTGTCGAAGGATCTGGCCGACAAGGTCACCGTTGCCAAGCTCAATATCGACGAGAACCCGGGCACCCCCGGCAAGTTCGGCGTGCGCGGCATTCCCACCCTGATCCTGTTCAAGAACGGCCAGGTGGCGGCCACCAAAATCGGCGCCCTGCCCAAGAGCAAGCTCTATGAATGGGTCGAATCCAGCCTGTAAGGCGTTGCAGCGTCACGGGTGAAGCCCCGCCGCCACTCCGGCGGCGGGGCTTTGTTTTTAGATCGTAACGAGGTGGATGGCATGCGGGCGCGCTTTGTGATGCTGCTGGCGGTTCTGGCGCTGACGGCCTGTTCCGATGTCAACGGCCCCTATCCCGACGATCTGGCGCGTTTCGATGCCGCGCCCAGCTGCTGCAGCGGATATGCCGATTTTCCCTATCGGCGGCTGAACCTGGGCAGCGAGCAGGATGTGTCGCTGAGCGCCACCTCGCCCGCCTTCGTTTTTCCCACCGGCAAAAGCTATTTTCAGGCCCTGAAGATCCCCGAGGGCAGTCCGCCCTTCTATCTGCATGTGATCAGCTGGCCCGATGAGCATCGGGTGTTCTATCCCAGCGTGCTGGTGCTGGATGGGCTGTTCCGGCCCACCCGCCAAGTGGGGGCGCCGGTGATCAGCTGGCGGGACCATGCCCATTTCAGCAGTTCCGCCACCATCGAGGGCACGCTTTATTTCGATCCGGCCAGAAGCGGCGAGCGCTATATCATTCTGCTCACCCCCCAGCAGGCGCAAAGCAGCTATTACGCCGCGGGAACCGCGCCCCAACTGTCGGAGGCGCCGCTGGTGGGCAGCGGCGGCGACCAGACTCTGGCCGATATGCTGCCGCACGCCGATATTCTCCTGACCCCCGGCCCGGTGGGGCGCGTTACCATCCGCAGCGGGCGGCTGTAATCAGCCGTTTTCGGCGACGGCTGTCATCAGCCGTTTTCAGCCAGGACATGGCCGGCCAGATAGAGGCTGCCGCAGATCAGCAGGCGGGCCGGGCCGGGCGTTTGCGCCAGCGCCGCCACCGCCTCGGCCACCGAGGCGGCGGGATGGGCGGCCAGACCGGCGGCGCGGGCGGTTTCCGCCACCTGGATCGCCTCCAGGCTGTTGGGCTCGTGCGGGATGGTTACGGTGCGCGCCTCGGCCAGCCGTGCCGCCAGCGGCAGCAGGAAGCCCTGGCTGTCCTTGGTATTGATCATGCCCACCACCGCCCGCACCGGCCGGTCGGCCCAACTGTCGCCGATGAAGGCGGCCAGCGCCTCGCCGGCCGCCGGATTGTGGCCGCCGTCCAGCCACAGCTCCTGACCGGGGCCCAGCAGGGCGGGCAGCGGGCCGGTGCTCAGCCGTTGCAGGCGGGCCGGCCATTGGGCCTGGCGCAGGCCCTGGGCGATGGCGGCGGCGGGCAGGCCCAGCAGGCGGGCGGCCATCACCGCCAGACCGGCATTCTGCACCTGGTGCGGCCCCGGCAGGGCCGGACGCGGCAGGGCCAGGCGCTCGATCCCTTGCGTGAAGGTGAGGCCGGTTTCCGTTTCGCAAACGGACCAATCCCGGTCCTGCACATAAAGCGGCACGCCGAGGGCCTGGGCGCGGGCGTCGATCACCGCCAGGGCTTCGGGCGGCTGGGCGGCCGAGACGCAAGGAACCCCGGCTTTCAGGATGCCGGCCTTTTCGGCGGCGATGGCGGCCAGGGTGTCGCCCAGGAAGGCCTGATGGTCGAGCGACAGGGCGGTCAGCACCGTCAGGGCCGGGCGGTCCAGCACGTTGGTGGCGTCCACCCGGCCGCCCAGGCCGGTTTCCAGCAGGCAGAGATCGGCCGGTGTGCGGGCGAAGGCCAGGAAGGCCGCCGCCGTGGTGATTTCGAAGAAGGTGATAGGGGCGCCGCCGTTGCGGGCCTCGCATTCCTCCAGCAGGGCGGTGAGGGCGTCGTCGGCGATGATGCGCCCGGCCACGCGGATACGCTCGGCGAAGCGCACCAGATGCGGCGAGGTATAGGCATGCACCCGTTGCCCGGCCGCCTCGGCCATGGCGCGGAGATTGGCCTGGGTCGAGCCCTTGCCGTTGGTGCCGGCCAGATGCACCACCGGCGGCAGGGTCCGTTCGGGATGCTCAAGGGCGGCCAGCAGGCGTTCGATCCGGTCCAGCGCCAGATCGATCACCTTGGGATGCAGTCCCTTCAGCCGTTCGAGAACGGCGTCAGGGGTTGCTGTCGTCATCGAAGTCGTCGGGGGTGTCCACGGCCAGGGCCACCACCTCGCCGGCCGGGCCGCGCTGACGCAGCAGCGACAGCAGGCGGCCGATGGTCTCGCGCAGCTTGGCGCGGTGCACCACCATGTCCACCATGCCGTGATCCAGCAGATATTCGGCGCGCTGGAAGCCTTCCGGCAGCTTTTCGCGGATGGTGGTTTCGATCACCCGCGCCCCGGCGAAGCCGATGACGGCGCCCGGCTCGGAGATATGCACGTCGCCCAGCATGGCGAAGCTGGCCGACACGCCGCCGGTGGTGGGATCGGTCAGCAACACGATATAGGGCAGGCCCTTGTCCTTGACCTTGTCCACCGCCACGGTGGTGCGGGCCATCTGCATCAGGCTTAAGATGCCTTCCTGCATGCGCGCCCCGCCCGAGGCCGGAATGACGATGAGGGCGGCGTCCTGCAGTACCGCCAGCTCGGCGGCGGCGACGATGCCCTCGCCCACCGCCATGCCCATGGAGCCGCCCATGAACTCGAAATTGAAGGCGGCGATGACGGCGGCGTTACCGCCGATCTTGCCGTGCGCCACCACGATGGCGTCCTGCTCCTGGGTTTTGCTCTGGGCGTCCTTCAGGCGGTCGGTGTAGCGCTTGCCGTCCTTGAACTTCAGCGGATCGACGGGGCTCTTCGGCAGCTCGATACGCTGATACTTGCCCTCGTCGAACATCAGGTCCAGGCGCTTCTTCACGCCCAGGCGCATGTGATGATCGCACTGCGGGCACACCGCCAGCAGCTTGTCGCGGTCGCGGTGGAAGATCATATGGCCGCATTGCGGGCACTTGCCCCACAGATTGTCCGGCACTTCGCGCGGGGCGACCAGGCGCTGAATCTTGGGGCGGACGAAATCGGTAAGCCAGCTCATGGAAAACTCTCTATATGGTCGTTCAGGCGGCGGTGGAAGGCCGGGCGGCGGAACGCACGCCCCGGGCCAGCGCACCGACGAATTGCAATACCTCGTCCACCAGGCCGGGCCGGGGCTTGCCCTCGGCGTCGAGCCCCGCCGCCAGGCGCGAGACGATGGCCGAGCCCACCACGGCGGCATCGGCCAGGGCGGCCATCTCGGCGGCGGCTTCGGGCGATTTGATGCCGAATCCCACCGCCACCGGCAGGGCGGTATGGCGGCGCAGCCGGGCGACGGCGGCCTCGATGGCCGTGGCGCTGGCCGAGGCGGTGCCGGTCACGCCGGTGATGGAGACGTAGTAGACGAAACCCGAGGCGCGGTCCAGCACCACCGGCAGCCGGGCGTCGTCGGTGGTGGGGGCGGCCAGGAAGATGAAGTCGATGCCGTGGGCCCGGGCCGGCGCGGCCAGCTCCTCGGCCTCTTCCGGCGGCAGATCGACGATGATCAGGCCGTCCACGCCGGCTTCGGCGGCTTCGGCGCAGAAGCCTTCGACGCCGTGGGCATAGACCGGATTGTAATAGCCCATCAGCACGATGGGGGTGTCGGCGTCGTTCCGGCGGAAGGCGCGCACCATATCCAGGGTGGCGGCCATGCCGCCGCCGGCCTTCAGGGCGCGCTGCGAGGCGTGCTGGATGGCCAGGCCATCGGCCATGGGGTCGGTGAAGGGCATGCCCAGTTCGATGATGTCGGCGCCGGCGGCGGGCATGCCGTCGAGCAGGGCCTGACTGGTGGCGCGGTCGGGGTCGCAGGCGGTGATGAAGGTCACCAGACCGGCGCGGCCCTCGGCCTTCAGCCTGGCGAAACGGGCGGGCAGGCGGCTCATGGCTTAAAGTCCTCCCGGGGTGGCGCCACCCAGGGCGCGGGCCACGGTGTTCACGTCCTTGTCGCCGCGTCCCGACAGGCACAGCACCAGAACATGGTCGGGGCCGGTGGTGGGGGCGAATTTCTTGGCGTAGGCGATGGCGTGCGAGGACTCCAGGGCGGGAATGATCCCTTCCAGGCGGGTGGTGAGCTGGAAGGCCTCCAGCGCCTCCTCGTCGGTGGCCGAGACATAGTCCACCCGGCCCACCTCGTGCAGCCAGGAATGTTCCGGCCCGATGCCGGGATAGTCGAGCCCGGCGGAAATGGAATGGGCCTCGGTGATCTGTCCGTCGTCGCTTTGCAGCAAATAGGTGCGGTTGCCGTGCAGCACGCCGGGCTTGCCGCCCTTCAGCGAAGCGGCATGTTTTTCGGTATCGAGCCCCAGGCCCGCGGCCTCGACGCCGAAGATTTTCACTTCGCGGTCGTCGAGGAAGGGATGGAAAAGGCCGATGGCGTTGGAGCCGCCGCCGATGCAGGCCATCAGGCTGTCGGGCAGGCGGCCTTCGGCGGCCAGGATCTGCTCGCGGGTCTCCTGGCCGATCACCGCCTGGAAATCGCGCACCATCTGCGGATAGGGGTGCGGGCCGGCGGCGGTGCCGATCATGTAATAGGTGTTGTCCACGTTCGACACCCAGTCGCGCAGGGCGTCGTTCATGGCGTCCTTCAAGGTGGCGGCGCCCGAGGTCACCGGCTTGACCTCGGCCCCCAGCAGCTTCATGCGGAAGACGTTGGGCGCCTGGCGCTCGATATCGGTGGCGCCCATGTAGATGGTGCAGGACAGGCCGAACAACGCACAGACGGTGGCGGTGGCCACGCCGTGCTGACCGGCGCCGGTTTCGGCGATGATGCGGGTTTTGCCCATGCGCCGGGCCAGCAGCACCTGCCCCATGCAGTTGTTGATCTTGTGCGCGCCGGTATGGTTGAGATCCTCGCGCTTCAGATAGATCTTGGCGCCGCCGAAGGCCTCGGTGAGGCGGCGGGCGAAGTAAAGCGGGCTGGGACGGCCGACATAATGGGCCAGATAGCCGGACAGCTCGGCCTGAAAACCGGGGTCGGCCTTGGCGGCGTTATAGGCCTGTTCCACCGACAGGATGAGGGGCATCAGGGTTTCGGCCACATAGCGCCCGCCAAAGATCCCGAAATGACCGCGCTCGTCCGGGCCGGCGCGATAGGTGTTCATGGTCTGCATCGTCAGCTTTATGCCTGAAACATGAGAGGCCGTACTAAAGCACAAACCGCACCGGAAGCGGAGCGCTTTTGTCAAAGCCCGCGTCAACGGCTATGCTGCACCGTTTTTTTCAGGGAGAGATCATGTCCGCGAGTCCCCCCTCCGGCGAGACGCCTCCGCCGCATCGCTCCGGCCCCTCGCCGCTTCTTCTGCTGCTGGTGGCGGTTGGGGTGGTGGGCGGCGGCTATTTCCTGGCCGCCAAGCTGGCGGCCATGAGCCGCATTCAGGATTGCGTGATGTCGGGGCGCAGCAACTGCGCTCCCATCAACGCGCCATAAGCGCCGCCAGCTCGGCGGTCACCCGGCGCACCACGCCGTCCCAGTCGCCGGGGCGGCTTTGGCGGAACAGGCGCAGCTGCGGATACCACGGGCTGCCGGGATGGCCGCGCTGCCAGCGCCAGCAGGCGTCGAAGCGGTCCAGCAGCCAAACCGGTTTGCCGATGGCCCCGGCCAGGTGCGCCACCGAGGTATCCACCGAGATCACCAGATCGAGATTGGCCACCAGGGCGGCGGTGTCGGCGAAATCCCCCACCTCGTCCATCAGGTCCAGCAGCGGCGGCTGGCCGCGCGGGCCGTCCTTCTGCAGGCTGAAGAAGGCGATCTGCGGCAGCGCCAGCAGCGGCGCCAGATGCGCGGGCGGCATGGAGCGGCGCCGGTCCACCGCCGCCGCCTGGGCCAGATGCAGGCGGGGATTGCCGGCCCACACCAGGCCGACGCGCGGCCCCTGTTGCGGCAGTTCGGCCAGGCGGGCCCGCCAGCGCGCCACGTCGCGCAGGGCCGGCGCCAGATAGGGGGTGGCGGCGGGAATGCTGTGGCGGTCGGTGCCCAGGGCCAGCGGCATGCTGAGCAGCGGGCAGTGATAGTCGAAGTCCGGCAGGGGATCGTCGTAGGAGATCACCCGGGCCACGCCGGCCAGCGAGCCCATCAACCGCACCAGCGGCTTTTGCACCATCAGGATCACCGCAAGGCCCCGCGCGGCGGCCAGGGGCGCGTAGCGGCAGAATTGCAGGCTGTCGCCGAAACCCTGCTCGCCATGCAGCAGCAGCACCTTGCCGGGAGCCTCCTCGCCCCGCCACAGCGGCTGGGAAAACGCGCGCCGCACCTTAAGGCCGTTGGGGGTCTTCCAGCGCCATTCATATTCGGCCCAGCCTTCGGCATAGCGGCCCAGAGCCAGCAGGGCCATGGCCAGATTATTGTGGGCGTCGGGATAATCGGGCCGCTGGGCAATGGCCTTTCTGTACCACTCCACCGCCTCGTCCAACCGTTCCTGTTCCTGCAGCACCAGCCCGGCATTGTAATGCGCCTTGGGAAAATGCGGCTGGCGGGCGATGGCGTCGCGGTAGCAGGCCAGGGCCTCCTCGGGGCGATCCAGGCGCGACAGGCAATTGCCGAGGTTGCTGTGCACCTCGGCGAAGTCGGGTTTCAGGGCCATGGCCCGGCGATAGTGGGACGCGGCCTCGGCGAACTGTTCGCGGTCAGACAGAAGATTGCCCAGATTGTTGAGGGCCTCGGCATTATCGGGGGCCAGGGCCAGGGCCTGGCGGAAACAGGCCTCGGCTTCGTCCGGACGCTGCCCGGCTTGCAGCACCAGCCCCAGATTGGTGTGGGCGCGGGCGTCGTCGGGCCAATGTTCCAGGCCGCGGCGGAACCAGGTCTCGGCCTCGTCCAGCCGCTCCAGTTCATGCAGCACCAGCCCCAGATTGTTGTAGGCACGGGCATGGTGCGGCGCCTGGGCGATGGCCGCCTCGTAACGGGCCGCCGCTTCCTGCAGCCGCCCGCTCTGCTGCAGCAGGTTGCCCAGATTGTAAAGGGCGTCGGCGTAAGCGGGCTGCAGGCGCAGGGCCTCGCTGAAACACTGTTCGGCCTCGTCGCGCCGCCCCAGGTCCTGCAACGTGAGGCCGAGATTGTTGCGCACCTCGGGGAAGTCGGCGCGGATGGCCAGGGCCTTCTTGAAACAGGCCACGGCCTCGTCGAGGCGGCCCTGGTCGCGCAGGGTGAGGCCGAGATTGTTATGGGCCTCGGGACTGCGCGGATTGAGGGCGATTCCCCGGCGGTAGCTGGCCACGGCCTCGTCGAGGCGCCCCAACCCTTGCAGGGCCAGACCCAGATTGGAATGAAAAGCCTCGATGCCTGGGGCGATGGCGATGGCCTGGCCGATGAGGTCGGCGGCGACGTCCTGGCGTCCCACCTGTCCGGCCAGCACGCCCAGGAGATGCAGGGCGTCGGCATGGCGCGGCGCCTCGGCCAGCACGCGGCGGTAAAGCTGTTCCGCCTCGGCCAGCCGTCCGGCCTGATGCAGGGCCACCGCCTGGGCGAACAGGGGCGCGGCCGGCGACGCGGCCGGCGAGGAGGATGTCTGGGCCTTGCCGGCCCGCCGCTGTTTCCGGTTCATGCTGCCTTAAAAGTCGAAATCCGCCGACGCCACCCGCCATGAGCATAGCCCAGGGCGCGCCCCGCCGACAGTCCGTTTGCCTAAAGAGAATTTAAAGTTATGCTGTCAGCCCGGTTTTCAGTCTTTAAAAAGCGGCGGCGGACGGTTGAAACAGGTGCAGGCCATAAAATCACATTGGCGGATGCTGGTCCTGATGGTGATCAGTATTCTGCCCATCTGGTTTTTTGCCGTTTATCTGGGGTTGGGCGCCTGGCGGCACGGTCGTTTCGACCTGCGCGAGGATTTATCCTTCGCTGCCCAGGCCCAGCTCAACAGCCTGGATCAGGAAATCGCCGGTGAGGAAACCGCCCTGCGCCTGCTGGCCGCCGCGCCAAGCCTGGAGCAGGGGGATTTCACCGTTTTTCAGCGTCAGGCGGCGGCGCTGGCCGCCTTGTTGCCCGGGCACAGGGTGACGCTGCTGGCGGCCGACGGCCGGCCGCTGCTGGACAGCCGGGGCCACGCTTTTTCCCCCGCCGCCGCGCCGCCGCCCTATTTCGCCTCGGCCGCCGCCGATGGCCTCCGTCTCTCGCCGCTTTATCATGACCCCGCCGACGGCGCGCCCAGCGTGGCCCTGACCCTGCCGCTTCGCCGCGATGGCCGGTTGCGGTACCTGTTGGCTCTGACCTGCCCGTCCGGGCTGTTTCTCTCCTATATCCACGAACCGGGATCGCCGGTCAGCTGGATCGGCGCGGTCATCGATCAGACCGGCACCGTGCTGGCCCGCGTGCGCGAGCCGGCCCGCTATGTCGGCCATCCGGCCGCGGCGGCGGTGCTGCGGGCCATCCACGGCCCGGCCGAGCAGGGGGTGGCCGAGTTCGTCAATCTGGATGGCGAGACGGTGCTGGCCGCCTATCACCGGTCCGCGCGCAGCGGCTGGACCATGGTGGAGGCGGTGCGCCAGGTCACGCTGGAATCCGACTTGCGCCATTGGCTGATCATGACCGCCATCGGCGGGTTCAGTCTGCTGTTGTTCACCAGCCTGGCGGTGGTCCTGCTGTGGCGGGCCTTCGCCGCCACCGAGCGCGCCCGCCGCCGCCGCGAGATCCTGCTGCGCCATGCCAGCGACGGCGTGCATATCCTGGACGCCGATGGCACGGTGCTCGATGCCAGCGACTCGTTCGCCCAGATGCTGGGCTATCAGCGGCACGAGGTCATCGGCATGACGGTGGGGCAATGGGACGCCAGGTTCACGCCGGAGGAGCTGGCGGCGGTGGTGGCCGGTCATCTGGCCCGGCGGGCGGGACACAGTTTTGAAACCCGCCACCGCCGTAAGGATGGCTCGGTGCTGGATGTGGAGGTGACCAGCCACGCCCTGGATCTGGACGGCCAGCCCATCCTGTTCTGCGCCTCCCGCGATATTTCCGAGCGCAAGGCGGCGGAGCAGGCCATGCGCGAAGCCAACGCCGAACTGGAACAGTTCGCCTATATCGCCTCGCACGATCTGCGCGAGCCCTTACGCTCCATCAGCACCTATATCACCCTGATCGAGCGCAATTACGCCGAGGCCTTCGACGCCGAGGGCAAAACCTTTCTCGCCATCGTGCGCGATGGCGCCCAGCGCATGAACCGCATGGTGCTGGATCTTCTGGAGTTCACCCAGGTGGGGCGCAGCAGCGCGCAATTCGCGCCCTTGCCGTTGCAGGAGGCGCTGGATGCCGCCCTGGCCAATCTGGAGCAGGTGTTGCAGGAAAGCGGCGCGGTGTTCCGCCAGGACCGTCCCCTGCCCACGGTGATGGGCAACCGCACGGAATTGACCAGCCTGCTGCAGAATCTTATCGGCAACGCCGTAAAATACCGCGACGCCGCCCGCACGCCACAGGTGGGGCTGACCCTGCGGGACGAGCCGCAGGGCTGGCATCTGGCGGTGAGCGACAACGGCATCGGCATCGAGCCCGGTTATTTCGAGCAGATCTTCGTGATCTTTCAACGCCTGCACGGCCGCGACAAATATCCCGGGACCGGCATCGGTCTGGCCATCTGCCGCCGTATCGTGCACCGCCATGGCGGTCGCATCTGGGTGGAGTCCACCCCCGGACAAGGCAGCATCTTCCATTTCACCCTGCCGAAAGACGGGGCCCCGGCGGCGGATGATCAGGCGGGATAGACAATCTCGATGATTTCCAGGCTGTCGGGACCGGCGGGGGTGCGCACCTCCACCACATCGCCTTCATAGGCCTTCAAAAGGGCGCGCGCCACCGGCGACAGCCAGCTGATATGGCCCCGGTCGGAATCGGCCTCGTCGGCGCCGACGATGGTGACGGTCACGGTTTCATCGCGGCCGTTGGCGTAGCGCACGGTGGCGCCGAAAAACACCTGATCGCGGTTCTTCTGCATCTGGGGATCGACCACATGGGCGATTTCCAGGCGCTTGGACAAAAAGCGGATGCGGCGGTCGATTTCGCGCAGACGCTTCTTGCCGTAAATGTAATCGCCGTTTTCCGAACGGTCGCCGTTGCCGGCGGCCCAGGAGACCACCTCCACCACTTTGGGCCGCTCCACCCGCATCAACTGGCGCAGCTCGTCCTGCAGGCGTTGGAAGCCGGCGGGGGTGATGTAGTTCTTGCCGCCGGGCGGCGGAGGGGGGGCCTCGTCCTCGGCGGTATCGTCGCTGTCGGTCTCGCGGGTGAAGGCTTTGCTCATGGGAACGGCCGGATGTCCAAAAACGGAAAAAGCGGCGGGAAAGCCTTCCCGCCGCTTCGAGGTCCGTGAAGAAGGATGTGAATTTTAGCGGTTCATGCGGTTTTCCACCAGATCTTCCACCACCGCCGGATCGGCCAGGGTCGAGGTATCGCCCAGGCTTTCATACTCGTTGGCGGCGATCTTGCGCAGGATGCGGCGCATGATCTTGCCCGAGCGGGTCTTGGGCAGGCCCGGCGACCACTGGATCAGATCGGGGCTGGCGATGGGGCCGATTTCCTTGCGCACCCAGGCCACCAGCTCCTTGCGCAGCTCCTCGGTGGGGTTGCAGCCGCTGATCAGGGTGACATAGGCGTAGATGCCCTGGCCCTTGATATCGTGCGGATAGCCCACCACGGCGGCCTCGGCCACCTTGGGATGAGCCACCAGGGCCGATTCCACTTCCGCCGTGCCCATGCGATGGCCGGAGACGTTGATGACGTCGTCGACGCGGCCGGTGATCCAGAAATAGCCGTCGGCATCGCGGCGGGCGCCGTCACCGGTGAAATAGTAGCCGGGATAGGTGCTGAAATAGGTCTGGATGAAGCGCTCGTGGTCGCCGTAGACGGTGCGCATCTGGCCGGGCCAGGAGTCGGTGATCACCAGATTGCCCTCGGTGGCGCCGTCCAGGATCTGCCCGCCGGCATCCACCAGCTCGGGCTTGACGCCGAAGAACGGACGGGTGGCCGAGCCGGGCTTCAGCGGCGTGGCGCCGGGCAGCGGGGTGATGAGGATGCCGCCGGTTTCGGTCTGCCACCAGGTGTCGACGATGGGGCAGCGGCCGTCGCCCACCACGCTGTGGTACCACAGCCAGGCTTCGGGGTTGATGGGCTCGCCCACCGAACCCAGCAGGCGCAGGCTGGCGCGGCTGGTCTTCTTCACCGGGCCCTCGCCTTCGCGCATCAGGGCGCGGATGGCGGTGGGGGCGGTGTAGAAGATGGTGACCTTGTGCTTATCGACCACCTGCCAGAAGCGCGAGCTGTCGGGATAGTTGGGAATGCCCTCGAACATCAGGGTGGTGGCGCCGTTGGCCAGCGGGCCGTAGACGATGTAGCTGTGGCCGGTAACCCAACCCACGTCGGCGGTGCACCAGTAGATGTCGCCCGGCTGATAGTCGAAGACGTACTGATGGGTCATGGAGGCATAGACCAGATAGCCGCCCGAGGTGTGCAGCACCCCCTTGGGCTTGCCGGTCGACCCCGAGGTGTAGAGGATGAACAGCGGATCCTCGGCGTTGATCTCGGGAGCCTGATGCACCGGCGAGGCCTTTTCCATCAGCTCGTGGTACCAGTGGTCGCGGCCCTGCACCATGTGCACGTCGCCGCCGGTACGCTTGACCACGATGACGTTCTTCACGCTCCAGCTGGTTTCCAGGGCCTTGTCGGCATTGACCTTCAGGGGCACCTTGCGACCGCCGCGCAGACCTTCGTCGGCGGTGATCAGCAGATTGCTGTCGCAATCCTGGATGCGGCCGGCCAGGCTGTCGGGCGAGAAGCCGCCGAACACGATGGAATGCACGGCGCCGATGCGGGCGCAGGCCAGCATGGCCACCGCCGCTTCGGGGATCATCGGCATGTAGATGGTGACGCGGTCGCCCTTCTTGGCGCCCAGGCTCTCCATGGCGTTGGCCATGCGGCACACCTTTTCGTGCAGTTCACGATAGGTGATGTGGGCGCTTTCGTTGGGATCGTCGCCTTCCCAGATGATGGCGGTCTGGTCGCCGCGGGTGGCCAGGTGGCGGTCCAGGCAATTGGCGGCCACGTTCAGGGTGCCGTCCTCGA